>NZ_JAPFHC010000028.1:0-93467 GCF_059803535.1 Pseudomonas sp. RP-B7 | reverse complement strand
CTTCGCGGGCAAGCCCGCTCCCACATTTGATTTCTGCGGTTCGAACTACCTCAGTTCGCCAAACGAGCGCCGCCCAAACCCCCACTCAACTCATACGCCGCCAACTCCGCCTGATGCGCCGCCAGGATTTCCGGCATCACCCGAACCAGGGTGCCATTACGCAAACCCTCGATGGCCGCGTACACCGGCGGCAGGCTGACGCCCATGCAACGTGTACACCGTTCAACCTGTGGGAGCGGGCTTGCCCGCGAATGCGGTGGATCAGCCAGCAAGTCTGTATCTGACACACCGCCTTCGCGGGCAAGCCCGCTCCCACATTTGATTTCTGCGGTTCGAACTACCTCAGTTCGCCAAACGAGCGCCGCCCAACCCCCCACTCAACTCATACGCCGCCAACTCCGCCTGATGCGCCGCCAGGATTTCCGGCAACGACCCGCGCAGGTATTCCACCCAGGTCTTGATCTTCGCATCCAGGTACTGGCGCGACGGGTAGATGGCGTACAGGTTCAGCTCCTGGGAGCGGTAGGTCGGCATCACCCGAACGAGGGTGCCGTTACGCAAACCCTCGATGGCCGCGTACACCGGCAGCAGGCCGACGCCCATGCCGCTGGTGATCGCGGTCTTCATCGCGTCAGCCGAGTTGACCAGGAACGGCGAGGTGTTGATCGCCACGCTTTCCTGGCCTTCGGGGCCGTTGAAGGTCCATTTGTCCAGCTGGATCACCGGGCTGACCAGGCGCAGGCAGGCGTGGTTGAGCAAATCATGGGGGCGTTGCGCGCAACCCTTGGCCTTGACGTAATCCGGCGAGGCACAGGCGATGCTGTAGGTGATGCCCAGGCGTTGGGACACGAAGCCCGAGTCCGGCAGCTCGCTGGCCAGCACGATGGAAACGTCGTAACCCTCGTCGAGCAGGTCCGGCACGCGGTTGGCCAGGGTCAGGTCGAAGGTCACGTCCGGGTGGGTGCGGCGGTAGCGGGCGATTGCGTCGATGACGAAATGCTGGCCGATGCCGGTCATGGTGTGCACTTTCAATTGCCCGGCGGGGCGTGCGTGGGCGTCGCTGGCTTCGGCCTCGGCTTCTTCGACGTAGGCGAGGATCTGTTCGCAGCGCAGCAAATAGCGTTTGCCGGCTTCGGTCAGGGCGATGCGGCGGGTGGTGCGGTTGAGCAAGCGGGTTTGCAGATGGGCCTCAAGGTTCGAGACCGCGCGCGAAACGTTGGCCGTAGTGGTGTCCAGTTGCGCGGCGGCGGCGGTGAAGCTGCCAGCTTCGGCCACGCAACTGAACGCGCGCATGTTTTGCAAAGTGTCCATGGGGGGTTCTCAGGGGCGATGGCAAATTGTGACATGAAGTTGCGCGCAGGTGTGCATCCACTGGGTGCCGCCCGCACCCAAGGCTCAGCGCAAGGTCCAGGCTGTGCTGACCCGTGCCTCATAGTGCGGCAGGTAGTCGAGCAGCATTTGTACCAGCGCTTCTTGCGCCAGGGCACGGTTTTCCTGGGTTGGCGTGCCTGAGGCGGTGGCCGTCAGCAACCTCAGGCTTTCAACGGCCTGGCGCAGAGCCGGGCTGATGCGTGCCAGCTCATCAAGTTCGGCGTCGAGCACGCTGCCGGTTTTTTGTTGGCCGATGCTGTCGAGCAACGTCTGGAACGCTTCGGCGTGCTGCTTCACGTAATGGTCCCAGGCGGGTCGCTCCGGCAGCAGGCGACGGGCGATGGGCAATACCTGGTCCAGCGAGTCGCTGCCCAATTGCTCGCTGCGCAATTGTTGCCGGGTGCGCAGGGACTGCAGATCGAACCCGGTGTAATGGTTGACCACTGGCGGTAGCCGCAGGTCGTTAGCCTTGCTCAGCGTGTGGCGCGTGAGCAACACCACGGGTTGCCCGTGTTTGATTTTGACCAGCACCTGGGTGACCGCTCGTTTGGCCGGATCGAGCAGTGAGGCGCTGATCGACTGGACCAGTTGCTCCCAGTCAAATGTCTGCTGGCCAATGGCGCAAAGCCCGTTGCGCAAGGTTGTCTTGATCACCTGGGCGCCTTGGAGCGGGGCGATGTCGATGCTCAGGTAATCGCCGCTCAAGTGCGGGTCGTCGAGTTTTCGATGGCTGACTTCGATGCTCACGCCTTTGCCGCCTTCGTCCTGGGCCGACGCCGTGGCGCTTACCGATCCGCTCAACACCTGGGCATGGCTCGCCAGTGTGTAGACCTTCACGGCATCCGGTCGGAGCAGTGCGCGGTGCTGCTGGATCACATCGAGTAACTGTCGGTCCAGGCCGGGGTCGACTGGCGCTTGAAGCTTCAGCCGCACGTAGCGCTCGAGCAATGCCTGGGCTTGCTGGGTGTGGTGCGCAGGCGTGGAAAGCTTTTGCATGAAGTGCCGGCTGCCCGACGCGGCCAGGCGCTTCATATCGTCGAGCAACCGCTCTGGCGTGTCGCCGTCGGGCGGCAACGGGCTCAGCTTGCGTGCGGCCATCGTCGCTGAGGTGTCGTACAGGCCGAGAATATCCAGCGCCTTGTGCGGGTAGGTGCGCCGCAGTGTCAGGTCCATTGCACTGTTGAGCTTGAGGAAGCTGAAGACATCGACGGCGACGTCGCTGCGTGCACTGATGATGAAGCCTTTTTCCGTTTTGAGCGGCCCGGGAGTGTCGTACAGGCATGGCAGTTCGATGTCGGCCAAGCCGTTTTCGGCCAGTGCCTGCCTGACACCCGGCTGGCTCAGTGCCGAATAATCCCGCTGCCTTTGCAGCGTGCTGCCGGGAACGTCGGCGTAGTGCGCCAGGCTCGCGTACTCCTTGGAGGAAAAATAGCCAAGGCTGAGCTGGCTGCGCGACTGGCTCTGGCCCAGGTTCAGCGCGATGGATTTCAGCTTGCCCTGCAGGGCAATGACCCGCGAGCGCTCGATACGCTGGTCACGGGTGATTTCCAGGTGTGAGTCGTTCGTCAGGCAAGGGCCTGCACTGAGCTGCCGGGAGGGTTCCAGCATGAAGTCATACCCGAGATGGTAGTGGCTCGAACGTTTGTCCCCGGCGCTGACATCGGCAAGCGAGCGCAGTCTGGCGGGGGCCTGGCGCGTATGCCGGGCTTCGCCGACGGCCGCGCGAAATTGCCATTTGAGCGCACGGCACAAGCTGTAGTCAGCCTCAATCTGTGGGTTGCCGCGGGTACGGTGGCGTTCAAGCAGGTGTTCGGCCTTTTTGAAAAAGGCGTAGAAGCCTGGGAGTTCGTCGGCCGAGACTTCCAACTGCGGTTCGCTGTGGGTCAGCGTCTGGTGCAGCGCCCTGATCGGTTGTAGCTCCTGGGAACTGCCCGCGTAGGACTGCAGCTTTTCCAGCAGTGTGTCTGCGATCCAACGCACATCGCGTTGCACCGGCAGCATCCCCGGACGCAACGGCTCAGGGCGCAGATGTAACTGCCTGCGCAAGCCGTCGGCGGTGTCGTGTACCGGCGGCAGCGGGGTAAACGTGCTGAGGGCTGAAAGCATGGGCGGCTCCAAGCGTGCTTAGGTGCCTCATTCTGTTGCTCGCTTGCCCCCTACTATGTAGGTCAAATGCCCGGATTATCGCTAGAACGGTAACAAAGATTCACAGGAATACCCGCTTATCGTCCTCCAGGCCGCCGCCTAGAATTGCGCTACCTACCTCGCAACACCACCTCAGGAATACGCTTGCCGTGCCGCGTCGCATCAGCAGAGAGCCGAAGACTCTCATTAACAGAGGGCTGAAGGCTCTCAGTGTTTGCGCCTTATCGTTAGCAATCAGCGGCTGCATCGGAACCGGAGGAATCGCCCCCCAAGGCCAGGCCCTCAGCGCCAATACCCTGGCCACCGACGAAGCGATCCAGAGTGCCATCCGGGATGCCCATTGGCCCGCCAGTCAGTGGTGGCAGGCCTATGGCGACCCGCAACTGAACCGTTGGGTCGAACTCGCCACGCAAAACAGCCCAAGCCTGGCCATGGCCGCCGCCCGTGTGCGTGAAGCGCGCGCCATGGCCGGGATTGCCGAGTCGGCCGAGTCGCTGCAGATCAACGGCAACACCAGCCTCAAGCGCCATAACTGGCCGAAAGACCAGTTCTACGGCCCTGGCGAGCTGAGCGGCGCCAACACCTGGGACAACAACGCGTCCCTGGGCCTGAGCTACGCCCTCGACCTGTGGGGCCGCGAAAGCAACACCACCGAGCGCGCCGTCGACCTGGCGCACATGAGCGCCGCCGAGGAGCGCCAGGCCAGGCTCGAATTGCAGAACAACGTGGTGCGCGCCTATATCCAGTTGTCGTTGCATTACGCCAACCGCGACATCGTTGCCGCGACATTGGCCCAGCAACAGCAGATCCTCGACCTGGCCAACAAACGCCTGGACGCCGGGATCGGCACGCACTTGGATGTCAGCCAGGCCGAAACCCCGTTGCCGGAAACCCATCGCCAACTGGACGCCCTGGACGAAGAAATCGCCCTGAGTCGCAACCAGATCGCGGCACTGGCCGGCAAAGGGCCGGGGGAGGGCGCGCAATTGCAGCGTCCGAGCCTGGCCCTGGCCGCGCCGCTGAAGTTGCCGTCGAGCCTGCCCGCACAATTGCTCGGCCAGCGCCCGGACGTGGTTGCCAGCCGCTGGCAGGTCGCGGCCCAGGCCCGTGGCATCGATGTGGCTCACGCCGGGTTCTATCCCAACGTCGACCTGGTCGGCAGCCTTGGCTACATGGCCACGGGCGGCGGCATGCTGGAGTTTCTGGCCGGCAAGAAATTCAACTACAACGTGGGGCCGGCGATCACCTTGCCGATCTTCGACGGCGGGCGATTGCGTGCCGAACTGGGCGAAGCCAGCGCCGGGTATGACGTGGCCGTGGCCAAGTACAACCAGACCCTGGTCAATGCGCTCAAGGGCATCAGCGACCAGTTGATCCGCCGCGAATCCATGGACAAGCAATCGGCCTTCGCCGCGCAATCGGTGGCTTCGGCGCAGAAAACCTACGACATCGCGATGATCGCCTATCAGCGTGGCCTCACCGATTACCTCAATGTGCTCAACGCGCAGACGTTGTTGTTCCACCAGCAGCAGATCGAGCAACAGGTCCAGGCCGCGCGCCTGAGCGCCCATGCCGAACTGGTCACCGCCCTGGGCGGCGGTCTAGGTGCTGGCGACGACGTACCACCAGACGCCAAGACCCTTCCGAGCAAGACCCCGGCGGCACTCGCCGTGTTTGATCACTGAGTAGGATTTGATGACTCCCTTGCCTGCACCGCTGCGCTGGCTGCACTCCCTTGAGTGGCGCCGCGGTTTTTTCGACTGGGCGCGCAGCGACGGCGTGACCTGGGTGTATATCTTCAAGGTGCTGATCGCCGCGTTTCTCACGCTGTGGCTGGCCATGCGCCTGGAACTGCCGCAACCGCGCACCGCGATGATCACCGTATTTATCGTGATGCAACCGCAAAGCGGCCAGGTGTTCGCCAAGAGTTTCTACCGCTTCCTCGGCACCCTGGCGGGGTCGGCGGTGATGGTGTTGTTGATCGCCTTGTTCGCGCAGAACACCGAACTGTTCCTCGGCGCATTGGCGATCTGGGTCGGCGTGTGCACGGCAGGGGCGACCCGCAACCGTAACTTTCGCGCCTATGGTTTTGTCCTTGCGGGCTACACCGCGGCGATGGTCGGCTTGCCCGCCCTGGCCCATCCAGACGGCGCCTTCATGGCGGCGGTGTGGCGCGTGCTGGAAATCTCCCTGGGGATTTTGTGCTCCACCCTGGTCAGCGCCGCGATCCTGCCGCAAACCTCCAGCGCCGCCATGCGCAACGCGCTTTACCAGCGTTTCGGCGTGTTCGCGCTGTTCGTCACTGACGGCCTGCGCGGGCGCAGCCAGCGCGAAGGGTTCGAGGCCAGCAACGTGCGCTTTATCGCCGAAGCCGTAGGCCTGGAAGGGCTGCGCAGCCTCACGGTGTTTGAAGACCCGCACATGCGCAGGCGCAACGGGCGGCTCAGTCGCCTGAACAGCGAATTCATGAGCATCACCACGCGCTTCAACGCCTTGCACCAGTTGCTCGAACGGCTGCGCACCGATGCGGCCGATCATGTGGTGGCGGCCATCAAGCCGGGCCTGCACGACCTGGCCGAACTGCTCGACGGCTTCTCCGGGCGCGCCCTCACCAGCCCCGACGCCGCGCGCCTGGTGGTGCAACTCAGCGCCTACAAGGACGGCCTGCCCGCCAAGGTGCGCAGCCTGCGCGCAACTTTCCAGGAAGGTGACCCCACCGACGCCGAGCAACTGGATTTCCACACCGCCTACGAGCTGCTGTACCGCTTCGTCGACGACCTGCACAACTACGCGCAAACCCACGCCTCCCTGGCCGACCACAGCCACGCCCGCGAAGACTGGGACGAACCCTACACGCCGAAAACCAACTGGCTGGCCTGCGCCGCCTCGGGGATCCGGGCGTCATTCATCCTCATCGTGCTCGGCAGCTATTGGGTGGCCACCGCCTGGCCCAGCGGCGCGACCATGACCCTGATCGCCGCCGCCACCGTCGGCCTGTCCGCCGCCACACCGAACCCCAAGCGCATGGCATTCCAGATGGCCTGCGGCACTTTGATCGGCGCGCTGGTGGGCTTTGTTGAGATGTTCTTCGTGTTCCCCTGGATCGACGGCTTCCCGCTGTTGTGCGTGATGCTCGCGCCGGTGATCATTCTTGGCGCGTTCCTCGCTTCGCGGCCGCAATACGCCGGGGTGGGCGTGGGGCTGCTGATCTTCTTCAGCACCGGCTCGGTGCCGGACAACCTCACGGTCTACAACCCCTACACCTTTATCAACGACTACATCGCCATGATCATCGGCATGTTGGTGTGTGCCGCCGCCGGGGCGATCATCCTGCCGCCCAACAGCCGCTGGTTGTGGCGCCGCCTGGAGCAGGACCTGCGCGAGCAGGTGGTGTATGCGATCAGCGGCAAGCTCAAGGGCCTGGCGTCGAGTTTTGAAAGCCGCACCCGTGACTTGCTGCACCAGGCCTACGGCCTCGCCGTCGGCCAGCCGCAAGTGCAGCGCGACCTGTTGCGCTGGATGTTCGTGGTGCTGGAAGTCGGCCACGCGATCATCGAGTTGCGCAAGGAACAGGCGATTTTGCCGGTGCATCCGGCGTACGCCGAATCCCAACCGTGGCGCCAGGCGATCCGCGTGATGGGGCGCTCGCTGGTGCGGCTGTTCCTGCAACCCAGCGCGAGCAACCTGGAGCGCGGCCTGATTGCCGTCGACCACGCGATCAGCCGTGTGCAGGCCACCGACGAACCCTTCGCCCCGCACTTCGACACCTCGGCCCTGCGCCGGGTGAAAAGCTACCTGCACTTTATCCGCACCTCGCTGCTCGACCCGCAATCGCCCCTCGCTGCCCTTAAAGGAGCTGCGCATGCCCCGTGAAATCGCGTTCCACGGCATCTACATGCCGACCATGACCCTGATGTTCCTGATTGCAGCCGTGTTGGCCTGGGCCCTGGATCGCTTCCTGGCCGGCTTCGACCTGTACCGGTTTTTCTGGCACCCGGCGCTGCTGCGCCTGAGCCTGTTCGTTTGCCTGTTCGGCGCCCTGGCGCTGACCGTCTATCGTTGAGAATGCCCCGATGAAAAAGTTTTTCAGCCTGCTCGCCACCTTGCTGGTACTGGCTCTGGCGATCTGGATTGGCCGTACGTTGTGGGTGCACTACATGCAAACCCCATGGACCCGCGACGGCCGTGTGCGCGCCGACATCATCAACGTCGCCGCCGACGTCACCGGCGAAGTCGTCGACGTGCCGGTGCGTGACAACCAGTTGGTGAAAAAAGGCGACCTGCTGATGCAGATCGACCCCGAGCACTACCGCATCGCCGTCAAGCAGGCGCAGTCCCTCGTCGCTTCGCGCAAAGCCACCTGGGAAATGCGCAAGGTCAACGCCCACCGCCGCGCCGACCTCGACGCCCTGGTGATCTCCAAGGAAAACCGCGACGACGCCAGCAACATCGCCGACTCGGCCCTGGCCGATTACCAGCACGCGCTGGCGCAACTGGAAGCGGCCGAGCTGAACCTCAAGCGCACCCAGGTGCTGGCGGCGGTGGACGGCTACGTCACCAACCTCAACGTGCATCGCGGCGACTATGCGCGCATCGGCGAGGCCAAGATGGCCGTGGTGGATATGAATTCCTTCTGGGTGTACGGCTTCTTTGAAGAAACCAAGTTGCCCCATGTGAAGGTCGGCGATAAAGCCGATATGCAATTGATGAGCGGCGAGACCTTGAAGGGCCATGTGGAAAGCATCTCGCGGGGCATCTACGATCGCGACAACCCCGAGAGCCGTGAGCTGGTGGCCGATGTGAACCCGACCTTCAACTGGGTGCGGCTGGCCCAGCGGGTGCCGGTGCGGATTCATATCGATGAAGTGCCGGAAGGCGTGCTGTTGGCGGCCGGTATTACCTGCACCGTTATCGTGGACCAAACACCGAACTGAGTGTGGGAGCAGCGCACTCGCCACACTGAGTCAGTCATTTCAGTGAATGAGCGACTTGGCGGCTCTGGTTTTGCGTCGGCGCTTGACCCGCAGCATGCTGGTGTAGCGGCGGTGGTTTTTGGAGTTGAGAACCAAGATGTAGAGCAGGGCTGAAAACAGCGGCAATAGGTTGAGCAGTGTCGGAGAGTGGTTTTCGAGATATGCGATTGCCAGCAGGGTATTCACGATGGCCACGGGTATAAGTATTCCATTGGCATGACGGAATCCCTCATACAGCATCTTCAGGCCTACGAAAAAAACCAGGCAGAGTGCCACGCCGGTTGCGAAAGCATATTCAGTGGGCAGGTGATTGACCGCGGCGTAGTACGACAGGCTGTGTGTCATATTGCCCGCAATACTATTCAGGCAAAGAAGTAGGGCACCGGCCCATGCCGGTAAAAAGCGATACGCGTATCGGCGCCAGACTTGATACTCCTTCAAAGGGTCGAAGCTATATTTCATAGCTTTCAAACTCCTCATACAGTGCAACAAGTATAGGGTTGATGTTTCCGGATATGCTGCTGCCCACGATAGCTAAAGTAGCTCCGATTTGATCTTTTAATTGAGTCATGATGCTTAGGCGTATTTGGGGGTTGCTGAAGCGTTTTGGTAAAGAACCTGACAGTTGTTTTAGGCGAACTATCTCCCGAGGATGACGGGGGTTTTTCAACCACAGCACCTCGCTGGTTAACTTTGCGCGTTCTTGGCGGCTCATGCGTCTCAATATGTCTGTCATGTCACGACCTGTTGAGCGCTTTATAGCCATCGCGGTTTTAACGGTGGCAAACGTACTGCTTCCCGCGCCGACTAGTGAGATGCCGTCCAAGGCAACAGTCATCGTCTGATACCAACCTAACGTGTCGTAATAGTCGTTCTCGGCGGGGTTGGTTAATTCGTTATAGGTCCGCCACAAGCTGTTCAAGCACTGCACGCCACCGGCAGCCGAGCCTGCATAGGCAATGTAGGACAACGCAAGGCTAGTGCCTGCGCTGAAAGGCGCTGCTGCCACTCCAGCCTTCGCGATCACGAAGCCAATCACCGCCCCGCCGCAGTTGGTAGCTATCCCCGACGCCTCCTTCCACAGCTGTGACTCACGCGGCGAGTTTGCCGCCAGCTTTGCGTACTCATCAGCAGTCATTAGCTGTCCCGCCACCTCCCGCAAAATCACGCGCTTGGGCCTGATACTGCACAGCGGCACAAACTCCCTCAGCACCGTCACCTGATAATCACTGCCGATATGCACCACCCCAGCCCCGACGATGGCCGGGTCGGCGTCAATGGTTCGATAGAGTGCTGGCAGGTCCAGCAGGCTGGTCAGTCGCTGGCGCGTGGTGGTGTGCGCAGTCGGCACGCCGCTTTGCAGGAAATCCCTGGGCATCCTTTCACCTGTGGGTAGACAGAGGTGAAAGAGCCTGAGGATTGGTTCCTTGGAATGATGTCAGGCGGTTCGCTGTTTCTTGTAGTACCTGGCCCGACTAGCCAGGCGTAAAGCTAAAAAGTGGGAGCGGGCTTGCTCGCGAATACGGAGTGTCAGCCAACGGATTCGTCAACGACCCACCGCTTTCGCGAACAAGCCCGCTCCCACATTTTCGACCGCATCAGACCTTGATGAAGGTTTCGTGCAGGTGGCGCCACAGCAGCGCGCCGCTGGCCTGTTTCTCGAACACCACCGTGGCGCGACGATCGGTCTGCGTGCCGCTGTCATCCACTTGATGCTCGCGGTAAGTCACCGTTGCACCGCGTGCATGCCGGTCGATCCCGGCCATCTCACTCAAGGTGATCTTCAACCCCGGGCGCATCCCGCCCAGGCGTGTGAACAACGCATTGACCCCGGCCGCATTGACCCGCGTGCCGGTGGCGGGGGCGACCATGCTGAACTCCGGGGAGAAGCGCGCAAGCAGGTTCTGCAAGGTGCCCTGCGGTGCGATGCCAGCAAACCACTGTTCGATCTCGACGTGGGTCTGGATCACTTCTTCAAAAAAATCGCTGTAGTCAATCATTGGTCAGCCTCGCTGGCAGGGTGAAGCAGTGTCCGTACCCTGGCGGTATCCAGGCGCAGCACCGCAAAAGCAGGTAGCAGTGTCAGAGCTGCCGCCATCGTGAAGGTTATGCTGAAGGAATCCAAGGCCGACAACAGCGCACTGAGCGCCGCTGCCCCCAGGCAAAAGCTCATTTGTCGATTGATATTCCACAAGGCGCTGGCGTGGCCCATGCGTTCGGCAGGGATGTCGAGAAAGGCCAGGGTTTGCGCGGTGCTGCTGCACAGGCTGCCGCCCAGGCCCATCAAGCAGTAGGCAGCGATGATCAGCGTCGGTTCGTTCAGCAACATAATGCCGACGCCTTGCAGTGCCATGCCCGTCAGCAGTAAAGGCTTCGGCCCCCAGCGGTTGAACAGTGTTTTGCCAAGGTAGATCGCCACTGCCGACGCCAGCGCCCACGGCAGCATGAGTGCGCCGGTGCGGGTTGCGTCGTAACCCAGGCCGCGTAGATAAAGGACGGCGATCAGGCTGGTGCCAATGAAGACGCCAGGGATGAACAGGTAAACCAGCATCGCCACGCGCAGCATTGGGCTGCGGACTTGTTTGAAAATGCCGCCCACTTCCAGTCTCGGGCGTGGGTTCGTGGGCTCATCGGGTGTTATCCACAGCAGCGCCAGCAACAGTGTGATCAAGGCCAGTGGCAGGTTGGCGTAGAAGATCCAGCGCCAGGACATGCTGTCGACGATCAAGCCGCCCAAGGCGGGGGACAACGCTGGCACCAGCAGCGCCACGGACATCACCCGTGCCGTCAACTGGCTGCGCTCATTTGCCGGAAAATACCGATAGGCCATGGCCTGCCCAACGGGAATCAGCAAGCCGCCGCCCAGCCCTTGCAGCGCACGCCAGCCGATCAACGTGTCAATGGAAGCCGCCTGGCCAACCATCACCGATGCGCCCGCAAACAACAGCAGGCTGGCAGCGATCAACGTGCGCTCGCCCAGCATTGCCGCCAGCCACACACTCAATGGAATGATCAGCGTGAGACCGAGCAGGTACGCATTGCTGATCCACGCCAATTGCGTGACCGAGGCGTGCAGGTCGCGGGCGATGTCCGGGTAGGCGACGGTGGCGACAAACATGTTCACCAGGTCCAGGGCAAAGCCCAGCAAAAAGATCCAGGCGACTTTCGAGCGGTAGGTCATGAGCGCGATCCTGCGAATGAAGCGGGCAGGGTAGGCCGGGCATTGCAGTTGGGCTACGTCGGTTTGCCTGTTAGTTTGTCAAAAATATTTTGACAAAGGAGGCCTGGCCCATGGTCAGCCTGGACCGATTCGACACCTTCAAGGCCGTGGTCGAGGCCGGCTCGCTCACGGCTGCGGCCGACCTGCTGGGCCAGACCCGCGCCGTGGTCAGCTTCAATCTCAAGCGCCTGGAAGCGGAGCTGGGCGTGACTCTGCTGACCCGTAACACTCGCCAACTGGCATTGACCGATGCCGGCGAACGCTTCTACCTGCGCTGTACCCGCATGCTTGAAGAAGCGCGGTTGGCGGTCGAAGAAGCGCGTTCGGAGCACGCCCAACTCAAGGGCACATTGCGCATCACCACCACGGTGGAATACGCCCTGGCCGTGGTTGCCCCTGCCGTGGAGGCCTTTCGGCGACTACACCCGGACCTGAACATTCACTTGTCCACGTCCTCGACCCATGCCGATCTGATTTCCGAGCGTTTTGACGTGGCGATCCGGTTGGGGCGCCTGCCGGATTCCAATCACCGTGCGGTGCAGTTGTCGACGTTCGAGGTATTCGCCGTGGCGGCACCGGTGTTTGCCGGGGCTGCCACCCTGGATGAACTGGAGCAGTTGCCCCGCCTGGGCCATGGGCGGCTGACGGGATTGACGGTAACCGACCCGGCAGGCACCGAATGTCTCTACCGCGTCGGTCAAACGACATTGGTGGCCGACAGTGCCGCTGTGCTCCAGGCGTTCGCTGTGCACGGCCACGGTGTAGCCGTGCTGCCACAGTGGCTGGTGAATGACGATCTGGAAACGGGGCGCTTGGTGCGCCTGTTACCGGACCATCGCTTCGACCCCCAGGGGGTTTATGCGATGTATCCGGACACCCGGCATTTACCCTTGAAGGTGCGGGCGTTCATCGATTTCTTGAAGGGTTAGAGCGCACCATCCAGCCCAAACCGTTTCTTCAACACCTTGTCCAGCAGCCCCTTGGGCAACAGCGCCGCCATCAACGGCAGCGCCCGGCTGCCATTGCCCGCGCGCAGCAGGCGTGGCGGCGTGGCTTGTTGTACGCCCTTGAGCACCTGGGCGGCAAACCGGTTGGCCGGGGTGGGGTTGTCCTGCGAGGCCTGTGAGCGCGCGCGAATGCCTTCGCGCAACGGCCACCAGGGCGATTTCTCGCTGATCAACAGCTCGGCCTGGGCACCGGCGTTTTTCGCGAAGCTCGTATCGATGGCCCCCGGTTGCACTTCCATCACGCGAATGCCAAACGGCGCCAGCTCCATGCGCAGGGCATCGCTCAAGGCATGCACGGCGGCTTTGGATGCGCAGTAGGCACCGGCAAACGGCGTGACCAGCACCCCGGAAACACTGCCGATATTCACCACCAGGCCTTTGCTGCGGCGCAGTGCCGGGAACAGCGCCTGGGTCACGCCGACGATGGAGAACACGTTGGTCTCGAACTGGCGCTGCATCGCCTCGGTGCCGCCGTCGAGCAGCGGGCCCATGGCGCCGTAACCGGCGTTGTTGACCAGTACGTCCAGCTCGCCCAACTGTTCAGCCAGGTGCTGCAAGGCGGCGCTGTCGTTGACGTCCAGTTGTACCGCGTTGAAGCCGGCGGCGGCTAAACCGGCGACATCGTCCGGGCGACGGGCGCTGGCCCATACGCTGTAGCCGGCGGCTTTGAACACGTCAGCCAGGGCGCGGCCGATACCGCTGGAACAGCCGGTGATGAGTACGTTGGGCATGGATCAATCCTTTGTCAGTCCGAGAAGCTGCCTTGCAGGTGCTCGGCACGAAATTCCAGGGTTTGCGGGCGGTAGCCGGGGCGCAGCGGTGGGGCGGGCAGGCAATCGTCCCAGGTGGCGCCGGCCTGCAACTCGCCGGGGCCGCGGTAGCGCGGGGCGGCGTAGACGTTGTCGGCCAGGTTGACGGTGTCGCCCGGCGCATAGGCGGCGACGCGCCAGCGCAGTTCGGTGAGAGGCACGTCGTTGCCATTGTTGAGGACCAGTTTCAGCGGACGGTCGGCGGGGCATTCCTCAGGCGCGTAGGTGATGCGCAGTTCCAGGCGCGCCAGTTGCGAGGCTTCGCGGTTGTCCAGCCAGACCACCCAGATGGCGACGAAACCCAGGCCGACCGCGGCCGCGAGGGATACCGGCAAGGCCTTGGCGGGGTAGCGCAGCAGCAGGATCAGCCAGGTGATGATCAGGAGAACGCCGAAGAACATGGAGACCACCTCGAATGGGGAGCGAGCATCCTAACTTAAGCGTAGGTGGGTTTGGGCGGCTTGAGAGATAGGTTGATGCGGCTGACGCCTTCGCGAGCAAGCCCGCTCCCACATTTTGACCGCGTATAACCTTTGGAATGCAATCAACCTGTGGGAGCGGGCTTGCTCGCGAAGAGGCCCTCACAGTCACCCCCAAACCCACAGAAAAAGCCCCCGCCCAACCGGCTGCGGATAGGGGACGCAGTCGGCTGGACGGGGGCTTCTTTTTACGACTGTTTTACTGCGCGATAGTTTTCACCGACACGCCACGCTCAACCGGCGTCGAACGCCCGTAAATATCTTCAAAGCGCTCGATGTCATCCTCGCCCAGGTAGCTACCCGATTGCACTTCAATGATCTCCAATGGGATCTTGCCCGGGTTGCGCAGGCGGTGCACCGAGGCAATCGGGATGTAGGTGGATTGGTTCTCACACAGCAGGAACACATTCTCGTCGCAGGTCACTTCAGCTGTGCCGCTGACCACGATCCAGTGTTCGGCGCGGTGGTGGTGCATTTGCAGCGACAGGCACGCGCCCGGCTTGACCGAGATGTGCTTGACCTGGAAACGCCCGCCCATGTCCACCGAGTCGTAGGACCCCCACGGACGATAGACCTCGCAGTGGTTCTGGGTCTCGCTGCGCCCCTGTTCGTTGAGGGTGTTGACCATCTGCTTGACGCCCTGGACCTTGTCCTTGTGGGCAATCATCATCGCGTCCTTGGTTTCAACGACCACGATGTTTTCCAGGCCGATCACCGACACCAGCTTGCCGTTGCCGTGGATCATGCAGTTCTTGCTGTCCTGGATCACCACGTCACCCTTGGTCACGTTGCCGTCGGCGTCTTTATCGTTGACCGCCCACAGCGAGGCCCAGCAACCCACGTCGCTCCAACCGGCGCTCAGCGGCACCACGCAGGCGCGCTGGGTTTTTTCCATCACGGCGTAGTCGATGGAGTTGTCCGGGCAGCAGGCGAAGGTGGCTTCGTCGAAGGACACGGTGTCGGCATCCTGTTCGCTGCGCTCAAGGGTCAGCAGGCAGGTGTCGTAGATGTCCGGATCGTGCTTTTTCAGCTCTTCGAGGAAGCGGCTGGCGCGGAACAGGAACATGCCGCTGTTCCAGAAATAGCCGCCGCTTTTGACGAACTCGACCGCGCGTTTTTCATTGGGTTTTTCCACGAACTGCTCGACGCGGCTCACGCCTTCGGGCAGCAGCGAATCAGCGGTGGACTTGATGTAGCCGTAGCCGGTCTCCGGACGGGTCGCCGGTACGCCGAACAGCACCATCTCGCCGCGTTCTGCTGCCACGGTGGCCAGGGCCAGTGCACGTTGCAGGGCTTTCTGATCTTCGATCACGTGGTCGGCGGGCAGCACCAGCATCAGCTCGTCGCGGCCTTCGTTGACCAGCATCATCGCGGTCAGGGCCACGGCCGGCGCGGTGTTGCGGCCGAACGGTTCCATCAGGATGCGCTGGCAGTCCAGCTTGCGGTTGCTCAGTTGCTCGTTGACGATGAAGCGGTGGTCTTTGTTGCAGACCACAATCGGTGTGTCCATGCCTTCGAACACCAGGCGTTCCAGGGTTTGCTGGAACAGCGTGTGCTCGCCCGTCAGCGCCAGGAATTGTTTCGGGAACTGTTTACGCGACAGCGGCCAAAGACGGGAGCCGCTACCACCGGAAAGGATTACTGGGATCATGGGTGTTTCTCCTTGAATCGAATTGGGTCAGAGCCTGTGGGCGCTGGCTGGCTCGCGAAAGCGGTGTGTCAGTTGGTACAGCGGGTGCTGAACCACCGCATTCGCGGGCAAGCCCGCTCCCACAGGAGGGGGCGTTAAATTGAAAATTTAATCAGCGGGTCGACACTGGGCGTTTCACCCAGACTGGCGACAGGCTCGAACCGGAGCCGGTCACGTACAGCACCGCCGCTTCACCACGTTCCAACGCAACCGGCTTCACATCACCGACTTTTTTGTCACCGTCATACAACGCCAGGCTCACTTTCACCGGGTTGATTTCACGCTCGCCACGGCCCTTGGCCGCCACCGACTTGACCACATCGGTCTTGCCGTCGGCGGTTTTCAGGGTCAGGGCCTTGTCGCTGAGGTTCTGCACACGTACCAGGGATTTCTGCTTGTTCTTGAACGGCGGCTCTTCGATCAATTGCGGTTGGCCGCTGCCGTTGTTGACCAGGGTGTAGTAGTGGTCGGCGGCAAGTTTGACCGGCACGGTCTGGCTGCCGACCTTGGCGCTGTAGTCACCGCCGGGCATGAAGCTGAAGTCGCTGCTGGCCAGGGGCGCAACGTCGCTGAGGTTGGTGCTGCCAACCGTCGCGCTGACTTCCTGGTTGGAGGCGTTGAATACGCGCACAAAGCTGGAGCCTTTCGGTGCGACGGGGCCGTACAACGCGGCATCACCGGCAAAGGCCGACATCGACGCGATGCTCATGCCAGCGGCGAGGGCCAGGGTCTTGGCGAGACGACGAGGAGTTGTAGTGAAAGTCATGTGAGTTACCTCTCTTTCAGTTTTGCGCCCGGTCGGGCGTCTCGGATTTTTCAAGGGTGTTCAAAGCCATGTTTTGTTGGCGCGAACCGGCTTGTTTAAGCTGCGCAACCCAGGACGGGTCGGCATCACCGATTTCGTTGTTCACGGGCAGATAACGTTCAGGAAACTCCCAGATCAGCACTTGTGGCGGGCTGTTCTTGAAGTCATCGCTTTTCAGGTAGCTGAGCATCGGCAAGATCGGGCCGTGGCCGTCTTCCGAATAGTTGATGACGTCGCTGTGCAGGGCTTGCTTGAGCGCACCGACGAAGTTCCAGTTGGGGTTGGCGCTGTAGCTGGTGCCGACCAGCGCCACCGGGGTTTCGCTGTTGCTGAACAGCGCATCGTCGCCCCCGGCTTCGGCCAGATGGGTCACGCGTTTTTGCAGCGGTTCTTTGGGTGGCATCAGGTTTTCGAACAGCGGGTCCAGGGGCAGGAACAGACGCAGGTCGCCTTTATGCGGTGCGGTGCTCTCGGCCTCGGTGACAAAACGCTGCGGCTCGCCGCTCAGCGGGGTTTTCTCGGCAATGGTCTTGGCCAGTTGCTTGGCGGCGATTTCCGCCCCGTCCGGCGTCCAGTGGGTATCGGTACGCAAGAACACTTGCGTGCCGCTCAGCTTGGCCTGTTGCAGTGGGCCAAGCAGATCAGGTGCCGGGATCTTGTCGGCCGCCACACGGGCGTGGAAGTCCTGATACAGGTTGGCGTGGATGCTTGCCGGCTTCACGTCGCCGACGTGCTCCGGGTACAAGCGCACCTTGGCCGGGACAATCGCCATGACCAACTGCACACCTTGGGCCTTGAGCTTCTGGCGCACGCCTTCGACCAGCGCGTAGTTGCCTTGCAGGTTCTGGTCTTCGTTGACGATGGGGTTGAACTCCTCGTCGCTGTACAACCAGTGGTCGCGGCCCAGCACCACGCCAGGGCGGCCTTCGTTGAACAGCTTGTAGTCCAGCGCCGCCCAGAGGTTGGTGCCCAGGCGCTTGATTGGGAACTCGTCGTCGTAGTGGGTCTCGACGGCCTTGGTCCAGCGACCGTTAAGCACGGTGGCATCGGCGTTGGTGCTAAAGCCCAGGAAACTGCGCATCGACCACAGCCCCAGCACCAGCAGCATGGCCAGGAACACGGTGATGTAGAGCACGCGTAATGATCGGGTCATGTCGGCTCCCTCAGAATTGGAAGTAAAGGAACGGCGAGAAACTCTGCGCCGACAGTTTCAGGATCGATGCCGCGAACAGCAGCAGCACGCAGGCCCGCATGGCGTAGCCGGGCACGCTGCGCGCCGGGTTTGGCGTCGCGGGATGGTCACGGTAGAAATCGCGCAGGCCAAAGAACGCCAACGTGGCATACGCCACCACCAGGGTTGCCACTTGCAGGCCGGTGAGGCTGGCGCGGTTGAGTTCCGACAGCGACCACTCGTTGAAACTGAACATTGCGCCATACATGCGGCCGGCAACGTGCAGGTTCTCGGCGCGGAAGATCACCCAGCCCACGACGACCAGCAGGAAGGTGAAGGCCCAACGCACCGGGTTGAAGCTGCGCGGCGACGTGTTGAGGCCGATGGCTTTTTCAATCGCCAGCCACATGCCGTGCCACGCACCCCAAACGATGTAAGTGATGTTCGCGCCGTGCCACAGGCCACCGAGCAGCATGGTCAGGAACAGGTTGCGGTAAGTGGTCAGCGTGCCTTTACGGTTGCCGCCCAGGGTGATGTACAGGTAGTCACGCAGCCAGGTGGACAGGCTGATGTGCCAGCGCCGCCAGAACTCGGTGATCGACTGGCTGATGTACGGCTGCTTGAAGTTTTCCATGAAGCGGAAACCCATCATCAAGCCCAGGCCGATGGCCATGTCGCTGTAGCCGGAGAAGTCGAAGTACAGCTGCGCGGTGTAGGCCAGCGCGCCGAGCCAGGCATCGCCGGTGGTGGGGTTTTGCAGGGCGAAGCAATGGTCGGCCACCACCGCCAGGGTGTCGGCGATGAACACCTTCTTGATGAAACCCTGCATGAACCGCGTGCAGCCCTCGGAGAATTTGTCGAGGGTGTGGGTGCGATTGTTGAACTGGTCGGCCAGGTCGCGAAAGCGCAGCACGGGGCCGGCGATCAAATGCGGAAAGATCGCCACGAACGCCGCAAAGTCGATGAGGTTGCGGGTTGCCGGGGTATCGCCGCGGTACACGTCGATGATGTAGCTGATGGACTCGAAGATGTAGAACGAGATCCCGATCGGCAACAGCACGTGGGTCAGGATAAACGGCTCCAGGCCCGCCGACTTCATCATCACATTGATGCTGTCGACACCGAAGTTGGCGTACTTGAAGTAGCCGAGGATGCACAGGTCGACGGCCACGCCGAGCAGCAACCAGCGCTGGGCCGGCTTGGTGCGCACCCCGGCGGCACCGACCTTGAGGCCGATCCAGTAGTTCCACAGCGTCACGGCGGCGAACAGCGCCAGGAAGTCCACTCGCCACCAGGCGTAGAACACATAGCTGGCAATCAGCAGCAGCAGGTTGCGATAGCGTTGCCCGCTCAAGTAGTACAAGCCGAGGAAGATCGGCAAGAACAGAAACAGGAACACATTGGACGAGAAAACCATCCCGATCTCTCCATGTTTAACCAACAGTCAAGGGCCGCAGCCCCCCCAAACCCCCCCACGAAAATTCGGGGGAGGGCGGTACAACATTCCAACTGTCGAAACCGGTTCAACTGTGGGAGCGGGCTTGCTCGCGAATGCGGTGGTTCAGTTACAGATGTGTCGACTGACACACCGCATTCGCGAGCAAGCCCGCTCCCACATGGGGACCCTGTTCCTTCAGTTAGTTATTCAGGAACCTTTGTTGCCTTTTTCATGCGCCGGGTCGTAGACCTTGGTCAGGTCACCCCCCAGGCGGAATGTCTTGAATGGCTGCATGCCGTGCTTGCGCTCGATCACATCGGGGGCGCAGGTGTAGAGGTTGCAGAACGGCTCAAGCCAGGCATATTTCATGTCTTGCTTGAGGTCCTTCATGTCCTGCTGCTTGCCGTTCTTCTGCTCGAAGATGTCCGGGTCTTTCACCCCGGCCAGGACTTTTTCACCCAGGCGCTTGAGCGCGCTGTTGTTTTCCTGGCGCAGATCGACACCGTTGACCAACGCAAAACTGGCGATCATCGACAGCGGCGGCAGCGCGTAGTTGTGGTACGACAGGGCACGTTGCTGGCGCTTCAATTCATTCGGCAAAAAGCCCTGGTCATCGACCTGGTTCACGCCGACCTTGTATTCCTTCACTGCCCAATCAAACAGGTCGCGACGGTTGGTGGCGATGGACGTTGCCATCACCGACCAGGCGGCCCAGTAGGAATGGTTGTTGGTTTTTTCCAGCGGCAGGTTGTCCCAGTCGCTGACCACTTGATCGGCAAGCTTGTTGAACCAGGCTTCGATCAGTTGGGATTCCTGCTGGTGATTGGCCAACGGGTGCGAGTCGGAGAACTTCAGGCGCACATAGGCCGAGGCCATGCTGCCCAGTGCCCATTTGCGCATGGACTTGCCGGTGTGGTTGAAGTCCTTGGACATCAATGCATCGGCCTTGGCCCACGACACCAGCCAGTTCAGGGTGCATTCGAGCTGTTCGGGGCGACCGTCACGCATGAACTGCATCACGCGCTTGCTGGTGTCTTTTTCCAGCTTGGTGATGTCGGCAGTGCTGTCACGGAAGGCTTTTTCCGACTGCACGTTCAGGGTGGAACGGGCTTTGTCCGAGCCTTCGTACTTGCTGCGAAACTGCAACGGCCCGGTGTACGGCGCCGGCATGGTGTCGCAGTTTTCCTTGAAGTCGCCGGTCTTGAACGCCTCGATCGGTGCGAAGTAGCCCTGGGGCGGACGCAGGGGCGCGGCGGCGTTGACCGAGCCTGCAAACATCGCCAGGCCGAGTAACGTAGGGATCAATAACTTCTGCATAGGTAACCTCATTGCCCGAGGGAGGCGGTCTTCTGACCGCCGCTTGGGAATACGTTGCGTGTGCAAATTTTCGCTTCAACCTTCTGCGCGGCCTGGCCCGCCTCGGGGCCTTGCACTTCCACGGCCAGCAGGTTCTGCGCGGCCCAGTCTTCATCGGTGCGCAGTTCAAAGGCGAAACGCCCGTCTGTATCGGATGTGTCGGGTTTCTCGATCTTGATGTCCTCGTGGCGCCCGTTCATGTACCAGAGGGTGGCTTGCAGGGTTTTCACCGACGGGTCGGCAAAGCGGATATCAACCTGGTGATTGGCGTTACGCAGGTCTTTGTTCGAACTGTTGACCATCAATTCGTTCTTGCCGGGCTTCAACGACGTGCTGGCGCTCATCTGTGCCGGCTTGCCTTCGCAGCCGTTGTCGAGCAGCGACATCATCTGGCGGTAGATGGTCTCCTGGTCCAGGCGGTACAGCGGCGAGAACTCCCAGATGAGGATTTTCGGCGGGCTCTTCTGGAATTCATCGCTGCCCAGGTACTGGATCATCGAACCTTCCAGGCCGCCGCCAGGGAAGGCGACGTTGAGAATGTCGGCACCGATTTCCTGCTCCAGGAAGCCGGCGAAGTTGTAGTTCTTGCCGCTGTGGCTGGTGCCCACCAGGGTGATCTGCGGGTTGCCCGAATCGCCGAACAGGTCGCCGTCGCCCGCTTCGCCCTTGGGCTCGGTGGTGAACTGGTCCATGTACTGGACCGCGTAGCTGGTGCCGCACAGTTGCCCGGCCATGTTGTGCAGGGTGCCGGTCTTGCCCATGCGCCCGGAGCGGGTGGTTTCGAATTCGCGCTTGGGAATGTCGGCGAACTCAGGCATCGCGCGCACTTTGGCGCCAACGATTTTCGCCGTGCGCTGGGCGCCGTATGGCGTCCAGTGTTGGTCGCCGCGGAAGTAGAAATCGTGGGCCGGCAGCTCATCCGGCAGCTGCTCATTGGTCAATGGCGACAGGTCCGGCACCACATAACCCATCTTGGCGAAACGGCCGAGCATGGTCTTGTAGTTGCTCAGGGCCTTGTCGAAGTCGAACTTGGCTTTCTCTTCGGGGTTGAGCTTGTTGCGGTTCACCAGGCCACGGGTCGGCTGGTAGACCACCACCAGTTCCACGCCCTTGGCCTTGAACGCATCGTGCAGTTGCTGCATGCGTTTGTAGCCAGCGGGGCTGGTGTCGAATTCGGTGCGCAGGTCTTCCTGGGTGCGGAACAACCAGTCGCCCTGGGCTTGTACCAGGGTGGTGAAGTTCTGCTGGTAACGGGTGGTGTAGTTCTTTGCGTCATGCGCCGCCGGGCACAGGCTGCAGCACGGTTCGGCAGTGAATTTCGGTGCCTGTACGTCGTCGGCGCGCACGCCCTGGCTGGCCGCGAGCAGGCCGAGGGTCAGACCCGAGAGGCTCAGCAGTTTGATCATGTGTGGGTGCATAAGGGTCATCCTCAGTCCTGCATTTCGGTCTGGCGTTCGACAGGGTCGATCAGCACGGCTTTCTGCTGGCGTACCAGCAGGTCGAGAATCTCTTCCTGGCGATCACCCAGCACACCGTTGAAGCTGATGCCGCTGGATTTGGTCGGCGCCAGCATCGATACGCGGTAGAGCTCCACGCTCAACGGCGAGTCGATGGACAGCGGCCCGCTGCCGTTGCCCGCCAGTTCACCACCCACCACGATCAGCGAGACTTTCGCGTCAAACGGATCGAGGGCGATGTCGCGGTCGGTGTCGGTCAGATCCTTGATGTGGCCGTACAGGCCGGTGAGACCGTTGGCCATCGAGGTGTTTTCGTACAGCTTGATGTTCACGCTGTTGCGCACACGGATGCCGTGGCGACGGTTGGCGATCACCTTGTTGCCCCACAGCAGGTTGTCGCCGCTCTCATAGAGGGTGATGCCGTCGGTGTGGTTGCGGTAGATCTCATTGTCGGCGATCAGGTTGTTCACGCTGTTACGGTCGATAACCAGGCCCGAGAGCTTGTTGTCGTAGCTGCGGTTGTTGAAGATGAAGCTGTCGTTCACTTCCCGGGAAATGATGATGCCGTGCTTCTTCTTGGTGCCGTAGACGGTGTTGTCCGCAATGATCAGGCCGTGGGAACGGTCGTGGGGGTCAATGCCGTAGACGATGTTGTCTTTGTAGGTATTGCCCTTGACCACGAAACCGGTGGTCTCGTAGCAGTAGAAGCCGTACCACATGTCCGAGAACTCGGAGTCGATGATCCAGCCGGTCGGCTCCGCACGCTTGAGCACCTTGGCCATGTTCGGCGTGTACTGGGAGATACTCACCCCGTACGACTTACTGTTGGCATAGCCGAAACTGGCCATCTTGGTGTTGGCGACGTAGGTCTCGGTGCCGCCCCAGGCCAGCAGGAACGGGCGGAACTCCTTGGGCGACTTGAACAGCGCCGGGCCGTTGGCCTTTTCGCTCCAGCCGGTGATCCTGGTGTCACGCACAAACAACTGGCCGTCGTTGATCAGGAACGAACCGGCTTCCTGGGACAGGCGCAACTCCTGGGTCTTGCCGTCGATGTCGAGGATGCCCTTGCGCCCGACCACAATCGGCAGCTTGGCGAGGAACACCCCGGGCGACGTTTCGCTGAAGTACTGCTTGGGCACCTTGCCCAGCAGGTCCTTGAGGTTCATGTAGCCATCGTCGACAAAGATCGCCTGGGGAATGCCGTGCTGGCGCACCACCCATTCGGCCATCTTGTTGTCACCGCCGATAAAGTCCTTGAGGGCGTCTTCCTGCATCATGCGGCGCAGGCTGATCTTGCCCGGCTTGCTGCGCACGATCTTGCTTTCCATCGCGGCGGCGGTGTAGCCCGACAGGTCAGGCAGGGCGGGCTTGGCCATTTCCAGCGGCGCGGTCGGCGGGCTGGAAATGGTGTAGGTCTTGGCTTGTTGCAGCCCTTTGGCGATGGTCGGCGCCTTGACCTGCTGCGCGGTATCCGCGAAAGCAGTGGCGTTCGCCATCAGCATCGCGGCAACCAGCAAACGGTGAGGTTTCATAGCGCAGGCTCCCATCAGAATTTCCACACCACATCGACAAATGCGCGGTGCATGTAGGAATCGACTCCGCTGCCATAGGCATCACCCGGCTTGAATACGCCAGCACGGAACCGTACCAGCGCCGACGGCTCGTCGATGGACTGGCTGAGCCCGGCTGGCAACAGGCCTTTCTTGAAGTACTTGGTGACCACCAGGTCCATTTCCTGACCCAGGTCTTTCTTGCCATCGGCCAGCGGCAGCGAGGTGCTGGCGATAATGTCGCCGGCGGCGTCGGTGGTGTTGTCCACGGCTGCAATGCCATTGCTGGTGACCGGCTTGTTGCCGTCCACGCGCCAGAACTTGTGGTACACCAGGCTGGCGTCGTAGTCCTCGCGCAGCTGCCAGGACCCGAACAGGCTCATGGACTGCATGTTGTTCATCTCGCCGCGAAACGCTTCGCCGAAGCGATGCACGCGGGACTGGGTGCCGGTCCAGTTCGAACGGTTGCTTTGCAGGCCGTTCTGCTCGTACTCGGCGCTGGCGCGGGAGTAGGCCGCACCGACTTGCCACTGCGGATCGAGGCGCAGGCGCACGCCGATGTCGGTGGCCCAGCCACTCAGGTTGTCGCTGCGCTTGGCTTGGTCGGGGCTCGAACCGTCGGCTTTCAAGGCGTTGACCTTGTCGCGGTCGCCGCGCATGCCGGTGATGCTGGCCCAGTAGTTGACGGTGTTGGTGTTGCGCCAGTTGTAGGCGTCGCTGTTGGCCTCGATGCCGAGCCAGGTCAGGTCGCCGTTTTCACGCTTGTCCAGGGAGTCGGTAGCGACGCCCGGTTCCGGGTAGTCGAGCTTGCCGTTGTCATGGGTGTGATGGCCGCGCAGACCGATCCACTGGCCGGGGGTCCACTGGTAGGCGGCGTCGGCGTAGAGGTGCTGGCGGTCTTTGTCGACCGGGGCGAGTTCCTTGAGGTCGGTGCGGTATTCGCTGAAGCGTTCGGCGACGCCGACATTGGCCTTGAGCAGGGTGGTGTCGAAGGTCCAGTTCAGGGCTTCGATGTTGGTGTCGCGCCATTGGCCGTCGTCATTGCGCAGGCGCTGGCGACCGAGCTTGAGGATCTCGCCGGGGTAGGGCGTGAAGCCGCTGTAGCCGACCCAGAACTCGCGCAACGCCAGGAAGTTTTTCTTGGTCTTGCGGTCGTCGTTGCTGGTTTGCTGGTTCTCGTCATCGGAGGACTGTTGCAGGGTGTCGGTCTCGATGATGTCGCTGGAAGCCACGGCCTGGCCCATGGCGTAGGCGCTCCAGGCGCCGCTTTCGCCGTAGATCCACGGGCGTACGTCGAGGCCGATGCCGTTGACGTCGCCGCCTTTTTGCGTGCCCAGGTCACGGTCGTCTTCGGACTGGCCGGTGATTTTCACTTCCAGGCCGAAGTTCTTTGCTTCGGTCAGCGCGGCCAGGGTCGGGCACGACCACAGCAGGGCGAAGGTCAGGCCGATACCGGCCTTGACGAATGGGTTGAGCTTCATAGGGATTCCTCGCCGTCGTCTTCTTCCAGGGCGTGCAGTTGCAACGTGCTCTGGGCCAGGGTGCCGCGGGCGGCCAGTTCCTGTTGCACCAGGCGTTGGCCTTGGGCGCGTTGCTCCGGTGTCAGCGGGGCTTCGAGCTGGGTGGCCAGGTCATTGGCTTGCGGGGTGTCCTGGGCCTTGGCCAATTGGCTGAAGACGTAGGCGTTCAATGGGTCGGGCTTGGTGCCCTTGCCTTGGGAAAACAGTTGGGCGATGGCGAAGTCGGCACTGTTCTGGCCGTTGCGCGCAGCGGTCAGCAGGTGGTCCAGGGCTTTTTGCGAGTAGACCTGGCCGAGATAGCCACGGCGGTAGATCTGGCCGAGGTAGTAGTCGGCGGCGACTTCCTTGCCCTGGGCTTTCTGGAAGTGTGCTTCGGCCGCCTTGGCGTCGGCCGGTACCCACTTGCCGTCGTAGTAGAGCTTGCCCAGCAACAGCTCGGCGCGCGGCTGGTCGGCGGCGCGGCCGTTGTCCAGGTATTTCATCATCTGGTCGACGTCGCCCAGTTCGGGGAAGTCGTAGAGCAGTTGTGCCAGGCTGACCCAGGATGCCGGGTAGCCAGGGGCGATTTTTTCCAGCAGGGCCTGGGCGGTTTTTGCGTCCGGGGTGCCAATGCTGGCATCGCCGAGCACACGGGCGACGCTGTCGACGCGCTGGGCGGTGACGCTGCCACGGCTGTAGCCGGCTTCCATTTGCTTGAGCAGTTCAGCCTGTTTTTCCGGCGCGGCTTGTTTCTGGTAGACCGTGGCCAGCTCGACGTAGCAGATGTCGGTGCTGTTCAGCGCGGCTTTGCAGATGCGTTCCACATCGTCCAGATGCTGGTCGTAAGTGCCTTGGGTGCGATACAGCAGCACCTGGGCCAGACCGGCTTCCGGGTAACCGGCGGCCTGCCATTGGCTGATCTGCTGCTGGGCATTCACGTTGGGGAAGCTGTGCGGGTATTGCAGGTACAGCATCGCCAGCGGGATCAGGGTGTTGCCTTCGCCATTGGCAAAGGCTTTTTTCAGCAAGCCTTCGGCTTCGTGGTGTTCGGCTTCGGTGCTGCCGGGCTTGGCCACCAGCAGGCGACCGAGGCGGGCCTGGGCGCGGGGCGAGGTGTCCGCTGCCGCACGGTAGGTGGCTTCGGCCTGTTTGATTTGCGCCGGATCGCGGGTGCCGACCTGGATGTCGGCCAGGCCGACTTGGGCCTCGCTGTAACCCAGGTCTGCCAGTTGCTGGTAGTTCTGCTGCGCGGTGATGGTGTCGCCACGTTTGAGCGCTTCATTGGCCAGGCGTTGGTCGGGCAGGCCGGCGCAGCCAGCGAGGCTCACCGCAAGTGTCAAGGTGCACAGAGAGCCCATGTGGGAGCGGGCTTGCTCGCGAAGGGGCCTTGTCAGTTGATACATGTGCTGGCTGACACACTGCTTTCGCGAGCAAGCCCGCTCCCACAGGGACCGCGGTGTTTTTATTGGAGTCATCACAGGCATGTCCTCTGCTTACAGACCGTTGGCCATGGCT
The DNA here is from genome assembly GCF_059803535.1 of Pseudomonas sp. RP-B7. NCBI lineage: Bacteria > Pseudomonadati > Pseudomonadota > Gammaproteobacteria > Pseudomonadales > Pseudomonadaceae > Pseudomonas > Pseudomonas sp. RP-B7. The sequence continues at coordinate 66,982 of NZ_JAPFHC010000028.1, read as the reverse complement.
TTGTCGATCAGCCAGTTCAGCGAAGGGCCGCGGTCGCTGGTCACTTCCACCGGGCGGCCAGCGTAGGTGCTGTCCAGCGGAGCGTCAGGCTTGATCTGCACGCGGATGTCGGAGGACAGGTCGGCGCTGTTCAAGCTGGTGCTGCTGACGATGGTGCCGGTGCGGGTCTGTTCTTCGTCGGCGACCTGGAAGCTCACCGGCGTACCTGGACGCACGTCGGCGAACTGGCGATAGGTGAAGCGCGCTTCCACATTGGCCTGGCTGCCGCGAGGCACCAGTTGGAAGATCACGTCGCCTTTGTTGGCGTACTGGCCGTCAGCGACCATTTGCTGGGCGACCACGCAGTCGCACGGCGAGGTCAGGGTGCCGGTCATTTGCTTGCCGAACAGTTCTTCAACCTTGGCCGGTTGCAGTTGGTCTTCGTCCAGGTGGCCCTTGAGCACATCCAGCATGCTGGTGCTGAACGTCGCCAGTGGCGCGCCCTTGGCGGCGACCGCGTCACCTTTGAGCAGGCTTTGCACGGTGCCGTCGCGGGGCATGGTCACGTTCATGCCGGGCACGCTGACCAGGCCGGCCTGGGCGTGGCTGACGAAGTACATGCCGTACACCGACTTGAACACGAAACCAAACGCGGCGAGGCCGACGATGAAGATGCCCGCGCTGAATACCACGGCGCGCAGGCGACCGAACGCGGTCATGCCGCTGCCGCTGTCCTTGACCTTGCGCGCCTTGGTGAAGTTATCGCGTTGCAGGGTCGCCAGCACGTCGCCCATGGTCACGATGTCACCGGACAGGTGCGAGGTGATCAGATGGCGCAGGGTGGAAATATCCTGGGCGTCGAGGTTCTGGAACTGGCAACCGGTGCGGCCGGTCTGGCGGTCGTAGGAGCGGATCTGCAGTTCCACGTCCATGGCCAGGCCGAGGTTATCGATGACGAATTGCAGGCGGCCCTTGTGCACTTCGCCGACGGTCAACGGCTGGGTGGCGGTGAACGCCAGGCCGCCGGCGGACAGGTCGATCACCCGTGCTTCGGTCTGGGTGCGGTCGGTGTTGAAAAAGCGCAGCTTGGCCGGGATTTTTACGCGGGCATGTTGGCGCTGGGCTTCGGATTCGTGGACAACATTGGCATTTACTTGGCTGTTCATCAGGGCAATTTCCTAGAGTTAATTCAGGCTTGGCAGGGTCAGACCATCATCAGCAACACGGCAACGAAGATGCTGCCGGCGGAGAAGGTCATGGTCCGAGACGACCAGGTGTTGAACCAACGTTGAAAGCTGGCCAAATCGCGGGTCAGTTTGGTGTCCTGGCGGGTCCAGGACTGTTGATCAAGGCGGAAGAACACGTAGATCTTCACCAGCGCGCCCATGATCTGGTTGTAATAGAGAATCACCGGGTACGCCGGGCCGATCGTGTGGCCGGAGCACGACAGCAACAGGGTCAGGATCAGGCGCGTGATGCCGATCCACAGCAGGTACGCAAGGATGAAGGCGCCGCCGTATTTGAAGGTGGCGATGATTGCCACGGTCAGGCCGAGCAGGGAGGTCCACATCGACACGCGCTGGTCGAACAGCACCACGCTGGTGAACAGGCCCAGGCGGCGTACACCCAGGCCGAGGGCGCGGGAGTTCTGGCGCAGGTTGTTGCCGTACCAGCGGAACATCAGCTTGCGGCTGGCCTTGATAAAGCTCTTTTCCGGCGGGTGTTCCACGGTGTTGATCGCGGCGTCCGGCACGTAGAAGGTGTCGTAGCCCAGGCGCATCAGGCTGAACCAGCTGGACTTGTCGTCGCCGGTGAGGAACTTGAAGCGGCCCAGGCGCCAGTGCTGCAGCGAGTCGCTTTCGACGTCGGCGATGAAGCCTGGGTCGGTCACCACGCTGGCGCGGAACACCGACATACGCCCGGTCATGGTCAGCACGCGCTTGGACAGGGCCATGGAGCACATGTTGATGTGGCGCTGGGCGAAGCGCAGCTTGTGCCACTCGCTCATGATGTAGCCGCCGCGCACTTCGCAGAATTCGTTGGTGGTCAGGCCGCCGACGTTGCCGAACAACTGGAACCACGGCACGGTCTTGCGCACGACACCTTCGGCCAGCACGGTGTCGCCATCGATCACGGCGACCACGGCGCGGTCATCCGGCAGGTGGCGGGAGATCGCCCGGAAGCCGAAGGCCAGGCCGTCGCGCTTGCCGGTACCGGCGATGCGCACGAAGTCGAGCTTCACGTGGTCCGGCGGGTTCATGCGTTCCCACAGGCTTTTCACCAGCAGCTCATCGGACATTTCCACCAGCGAGCAGACCACGGTGGTGGGGAAGCCGCATTCGATGGCTTCGCGGATCACCGAGCTGTAGACCTGCGCGGTGGTCAGCGCGTCGATACGGAAACTGGTGACCATCAGGAACACGTGGGACGGGTCGGCGGCCTTGCCCAGCTTGCGCACTTTGCGGCGCAGGTGCGGGTAGACCACGTACAAAAACAGCATGCCGCGAAAGAAATGCGTAGCACCCATCGAGTAGCGCCAGATGCCGACGGCGCCAATCAGGAAAATAAAATTCTTCGACTCCGAGTCGAACGTACTCGCCGGCAACAGCAGGGCGAGTCCCATCAGCAGGCTGAGAAAGAACAGCCAGCCGGCAGATTGCAGTAGGACGTGTTTTAACTTGGACATAAGCATCTTCCGAAGGTGAAGGAGGTTTCAGGCGGCGAGCGCTGGGGATGGAAACGCGCGCCGCCTGAAACTTGCCGTTGCTGTTACCAGCAGATGCCTTCGGTGCGGCCTGTGGTGCAGGTCGCATTTTTCATGAAGCCCACCAGGTCAATCACTTGCTTGCCGTGCGGTGCGTTCTGCGCCAGGGCGCGGAATTTTTCGTCACGGTTGCCGAGGATGATCACGTCGGAGTTGTTGATCACGTCATCGAAGTCCGAGTTGAGCAGGGACGACACGTGGGGGATCTTGCCTTCGATGTAGTCCTTGTTCGCACCGTGCACACGGGCGTACTCGACGTTGCTGTCGTAGATGCTCAGGTCGTAACCCTTGCCGATCAGCATTTCCGCCAGTTCTACCAGCGGGCTTTCACGCAGGTCGTCGGTACCGGCCTTGAAGCTCAGGCCCAGCAGCGCGACTTTGCGCTTGTCGTGGCCGGCAACGATGTCGAAGGCGTTCTGTACCTGGGATTCGTTGCTGCGCATCAGCGAGTTGAGCAGCGGCGCTTCCACGTCCAGGGAGCTGGCGCGGTAGGTGAGGGCACGTACGTCTTTTGGCAGGCACGAACCGCCGAAGGCGAAGCCTGGGCGCATGTAGTACTGGGACAGGTTGAGAGTCTTGTCCTGGCAGACCACTTCCATCACTTCGCGGCCATCGACGCCGACGGCCTTGGCGATGTTGCCGATCTCGTTGGCGAAGGTGACTTTGGTGGCGTGCCACACATTGCAGGTGTACTTGATCATCTCGGCAACGGCGATGTCCTTGCGGATGATCGGCGCGTCGAGTTCTTCGTACAGCGACTGCAGGACATCGCCGGAGGCTTTGTCGAACTCGCCGATGACAGTCATCGGTGGCAGGTCGTAGTCGGCGATGGCGGTGGATTCACGCAGGAACTCCGGGTTGACCGCGACGCCGAAGTCGACGCCGGCTTTTTTGCCGGAGCAGTCTTCGAGGATCGGGATCACCACGTTCGCCACGGTGCCTGGCAACACGGTGCTGCGCACCACGACGGTGTGGCGGGTGGTCTTGTCGCGCAGGACAAAACCGATTTCGCGGCACACGGCTTCGATGTAGTCCAGTTCCAGGTCGCCGTTTTTCTTGCTTGGCGTACCGACGCAGATCATCGACAGGTCGGTATCGCGGATGGCGTCGGCGAAGTTGGTGGTGCCGCGCAGTCGGCCGGTTTGAATACCCTGGCTCAACAGTTCGCCCAGGCCCGGTTCAACGATGGGCGATTTGCCAGCGTTGATCAGGTCAATCTTGTCCTTGGAGATGTCTACGCCGACCACTTCGTGGCCACGGGCAGACAGGCAACCGGCACAGACTGCGCCGACGTAACCGAGACCAAATATGCTGATGCGCATCGCATTTACCTCTTTAATAATCATGCCAATAATTGGCCGGAGTTCATGTTTGCAAGCGTCACTGATGCCACGGAAGTTGGGCGAATAGACGCCGACTTACCGCGTACGGGCATGTTAATTAGTGAGTGACTAACTATTGCACTCAAGTTGTGCGCAACTTGGCCTTGTTATTGGGGCTTGCCCTCAAATGCAGCCGGCCTTCCTTGGGGGAAGGGTCCGACGCCAGTGCCGCAGGACCTTGATACAGGCCATAAGCCTTTAACTATCAAAGCCTTGGGTGTCATCACTGACACATTTGGGTAAGCGCTGCCTTGGCCTATAGGGGTTAGCAATTAATCCTTATCGCTGCCCTCAACTCATATCAGTTGATGATGTGACCCGTGAGTCAAAGTTGATGGGGCAACTTCGCTACTTCCTTGGATCGCCATGTAAGTCATCTCTTACAGAAGCAGAGAATTTCGTTACCGGTGGTATGAGCCGTGGGTTTTGATGAAGTTCCAGCCCGCTCATCCTGTTTCCTGAAATTTCTTGAAATATGAGAAGAGATGGCACTAGTACTATATTGATAGCACTTGCTATTTGGGCCAATAGTTATAGGGAGTTGGTACGCGGGGATAGTTTTGTGCCACTAGTGTTTGAAAAAAGTGGTGCCACTACGAAAAAAAATGACGAATGTCGAGTGAAAGAATTGTTAGGAGTACGTCAAAATGTTTTTTGACGCCAAAAAAATGGCGACTCTAGATTTGAAATGCGATCAAAACTGTGGGAGCGGGCTTGCTCGCGAATGCGGTGGGTCAGATAAGAATTTATCGACTGACACGCCGTATTCGCGAGCAAGCCCGCTCCCACAGTTGGATCTCGTTGTCTGAAGCACACGGGTTTGGCTTTATTCCGGTGCGTGATCGCGCAGGAACACCAGCTTGTCCGGCTTGGACTGCTCGGCATTGAAGCGATAACCCTGCACATCAAACTCCTTGAGCCTGGCCGGGTCGTTGATGCGCTCTTCAATCACAAAGCGGCTCATCATGCCCCGGGCCTTCTTGGCGTAGAAGCTGATGATCTTGTACTGGCCGTTCTTGAAGTCCTTGAACTCGGTGTTGATGATCCGCGCATTCAGGGCCGTGCGCTTGACCGCCGAGAAGTACTCGTTGGACGCGAGGTTCAGCAGCACGTCGTCACCTTGCTCGGCCAGGGCTTCGTTCAGCCATTCGCTGATGCGCGTGCCCCAGAAGGCGTAGAGATCCTTGCCACGGGCGTTGGCCAGTTTGGTGCCCATCTCCAGGCGGTACGGCATCATCAGGTCCAGGGGGCGCAGCAGGCCGTAGAGGCCCGAGAGCATGCGCAAGTGGTCCTGGGCGTAGCTGAAGTCGGCATCGCTGAAGGTCTCGGCGTTGAGGCCGGTGTACACGTCACCCTTGAAGGCCAATAGCGCCTGCTTGGCGTTGGCGGGGGTGAAGGCGGGGTTCCAGCTGCCGAAGCGCGCCGCGTTGAGGCCGCCGATCTTGTCGGACACATGCATCAGTTCGCTGATCTGTGCCGGGCTCATTTCGCGCAGTTGCTCGATCAGTTCCTGGGAGTGATCCAGGTACTGCGGCTGGGTAAAGCGCTGGGTGGCGGGCGCGGTCTCGAAATCGAGGGTCTTGGCGGGTGAAATCACCGTCAGCATGAAGTCGTCTCCTTAAATCGTGCCGCGATTCTAGGGGCTGGGGCGTTTTGACTCCACCTATGATGGCGATAGGCATGATCCGCTATGATGGGCGGTAACTCTGCAAAGGAAGACCCTGCGTGCGAATAGCGCTTTTATTGTCGGCCTGCCTGCTCTGCCTGAACGCCCAGGCCGCGCCGGTGGATGTGGCCAGCCTGGACCGTGGCACCTGGCCCGAAAAGCTCAGCAGCCCGGCGCTGTTCGATGTGGCCTCGCGTGCGGAAATCCTCATGTTTGCCCATGGCCTGTTGGCCAGCGAAGCCCTGGACGAGGCGGCGCTCAAACAGCGCCTGGGCTTGAAGATCATCAACCTGGCCGCCATCGACGACTTGCGTCGCCAGCTCTGGCAGCGCCTGTTGGAGAACTACCTGGTTGCCCAGAAAAGCTGCGAAGAGGACGCCTCGTTTTGCTACTTGGTAGAGAACATGGACGATCTGCGCGAGCAGGCGGGCAAGCTTGAGGTCAGTGAAAACTCCTTCTATATAGGCTGGGCGAACCCCAGCCACGTTTTCCACGAACGCTACCTGGACGAGCTGCTGCGCAAGGCTGCGCTGTTCCCGCAGATCAGCAGTGAAGTCGCGCGGTTTGGCGATCACGAGCGCAATGGCGATGAATTCAACGACCGCCTGTTTCTGCTGACCTTCGACGGCGGCCCCGCGCCCGTCAGCGGCAATACCGACTGGCTTACCGACTACCTGCGCAAGCAGAAGCTGAACGCCACCTTCTTCGTCCTTGGCAGCAGCCTGCAAACCCGCGTGGAGCGCAGTTCTGCCAGTGATGTGCAGACGTTGTACCAGGGCCAGTGCGTGGGCACCCAGGGCTGGCAGTACCGCTCCCACAGCCACTGGGTCGACTGGCAAAGCTCGATCACCCGCAGCGCGTCGCTGGCGCAGAACCTGATGCCGGAAAACTATGTGCCGCTGTTCCGCCCGCCCTACGGCCAGCGCCGCGCCGACAGCCAGGGTTTCTTCCAGTCCCAGGGCTTGCAGGTGGCGTTGTGGGACATCGATTCCCAGGACGAACCGGGCAAGCTCAAGGCCGAAGAGTCGGCGCAGCGGGTGCTGACGTTGATGTTGCTATGGCGCAAAGGGGTGATTGTGTTTCACGACACCCAGGACAAGGCGCGGGTCGCATTGCCGCAGTTGATGCAGGCGACGGCACAGAGTGGCTTGGGTTGGCAGGACTGCCGCGAGGCGTTTCGCTGAAGTGCCCGGCCCTGTTGGGTGCGGGGCGTTTTCGGGGTGATTTTGTGCGACAAATCGATGCAGGCGGACTTCCGACTTTAACGGGGTGCATGGCACTCGGCTAGTGCTATTCGTCATCCTGAAAAATAAACTTCAAAAAAACGTCAAAGTGCTTTTTTCTGTCACAGGTTTTGCGGTATTACGAAGTCAGATCGCCGAAACCTGCAGCACAGGTGGCGTCTTTCAAGACTCCTCATGTGGGCATGCACTTGACGTCCCTCAGGTGCATTCGGTGGTCGAATCGAGGCGCAGCACCGCTTAGGTATTGCGTCGACTGGCTCCCACAAAAGGTGACCGAGTATGGATGATCACGGACGCACCCCTTCTTCCGACCAGCCAATCCTTTATGTGCTTGATACCAACGTATTGATCCACGATCCAAACGCACTGCTCAACTTTGAAGAACACCACGTCGCCATCCCGATGATCGTGCTTGAGGAACTCGACAAACTCAAAAGCGGGCACCACAGCGTTGCGGCCGAATGCCGCCAGGCCATTCGCCTGATCGACAAGACCTTGGGCGAGGCCTCTCCTGAGGACGTTGAAGTCGGCGTGCCGATCCAGCGCGGCAAGAGCGGGCCCAAGGGCTTGCTGTCGATCCTGATGAGCAAGGGCCGCGAACCCAACAGCCTGCTGCCGGAAAACCTCAACGACAACAAGATCATCAACCAATTGATCGACCTGCACGCGCGTGACAAGGACCTGCGCGTGGTGCTGGTGACCAAAGACATCAACATGCGCCTCAAGGCCCGTGCGTGTGGGATCGCGGCCGAGGACTACAGCACCGACCAACTGGTCGATGACGTATCGATGCTGTCCCGTGGTTATCACATGATGACCGGCTCGTTCTGGGACCGCGTCAGCAAGGTTGAAACCCGCCAGGACCATGGCCGCACCTGGCACCAGGTGCAACTGATCGACAACCTGCCGGCCGTGCATATCAATGAATTCATCGTCGACGAACAGGGCTTTGTGGGCTGGATCAAAGAGATCCAGGTCGACAAGCTGCTGATTCTCGACCTGCATCAGGAACCCCTGTTGCACCAGGAAGCCTGGGGCCTGAAACCGCGTGACATCTACCAGAGCCTGGCGCTGTACGCGCTGCTCGACCCGGACATCCACCTGGTCAACCTGACGGGCGCCGCCGGTTCCGGCAAAACCATTCTCGCCCTGGCCGCCGCCATCGAGCAGACCATGGTGACCAAGCGCTATCGCCGCATCATCGCCACCCGCAGCGTGCAGGGCCTGGATCAGGAAATCGGTTTCCTGCCCGGCACCGAAGCGGAAAAAATGGAGCCGTGGCTGGGGGCGATCACCGACAACCTCGAAGCCTTGCACATGGATGACGAAAACACCCATGGCAGCGTCGACTACATCCTCAGCAAAGTGCCGTTGCAGTTCAAATCCCTCAACTACATCCGGGGTCGCAGCTTCCAGCAAAGCCTGATCTTGATCGATGAATGCCAGAACCTCACGCCGCACCAGATGAAAACCATCATCACCCGTGCCGGCGCCGGTTCCAAAGTGGTGTGCCTGGGCAACCTGGCACAGATCGACACTCCTTACCTGTCCGCGACCAGCTCCGGGCTGACCTATCTGACGGAACGCTTCAAGGACTTCCCGAACGGCGTGCATATTGCGCTGCAGGGTGTTCCACGCTCGATCTTGGCTGAATACGCCGAGTCGCACCTCTAAACGCGGTCAAAATGTGGGAGCGGGCTTGCTCGCGAATACGGAGTGTCAGTCGCCGAATATATTGACTGACACACCGCATTCGCGAGCAAGTCCGCTCCCACACAAGCGCTCTCCACATATTGATCAGTGTTGGGTTTACAATCGCTGCTCCTGATCAGGAGTATCCCTGTGCTGACTCATCTCGATTCCCAAGGTCGCGCCCACATGGTCGACGTTACCGACAAGTCCGTGACGTTCCGTGAAGCGGTGGCCGAAGCCCGGGTGCGCATGCTGCCCGAGACCCTGCAAATGATTGTCGACGGCGCCCATCCCAAGGGCGACGTGTTTGCCGTGGCCCGCATCGCCGGGATCCAGGCGGCGAAAAAAACCAGTGATCTGATCCCGTTGTGCCACCCGCTGATGTTGACGGGCGTCAAGGTCGAACTGAGCGCCGACGGCGCAGACTCGGTGCACATCCTGGCGCGCTGCAAACTCTCCGGCCAGACCGGCGTGGAGATGGAAGCCCTCACCGCCGCCAGCGTCGCGGCCCTGACCATCTACGACATGTGCAAGGCCGTGGACCGGGGCATGACCATCGAAAGCATTCGCCTGCTGGAAAAGCTGGGCGGCAAGAGCGGGCATTTCAAGGCGGACCAGGCATGAGCATCAACGTATTGTTTTTTGCGCGTTACAGCGAAGTGATTGGCTTGGACTCGCTGGAAATGGAAGGCGAGTTCGCCACTGTCGACGCGGTGCGTTTGGCGTTGGCCGCCGATCCAGGTTTTGACGTGCTCAACGAAACCAGCCTGATGTGTGCGCGCAACGAGGAGCTGTGTGGCCTCGACGAGCCGTTGAAGGCTGGCGATGAGGTTGCGTTCTTTCCGCCGGTGACCGGAGGCTGAGCATGGCCATTCGAGTGCAGGTCCAGGCGTTCGATCCGGGCGCCGAGGTCAACGCCATGCATGCGGCCAACGTGGGCGTAGGTGCGGTGGTGAGTTTTGTCGGCTACGTGCGCGACTTCAACGACGGCCTGGAGGTGGCGGGGATGTTCCTGGAGCACTACCCCGGCATGACCGAGAAAGCCCTGGCCAAGATTGCCGTGGAGGCCGAGCAGCGCTGGCCGTTGCTCAAGCTGGAAGTGCTGCACCGCGTCGGCGCGTTGGAGCCGGGAGAGCCGATTGTGTTCGTGGCAGCCGCGAGCGCTCATCGCCAGGCGGCGTTTGATGCCTGTGCGTTCGTGATGGATTACTTGAAGACGCGGGCGCCGTTCTGGAAGAAGGAAAATACCAGTGAGGGGCCGCGCTGGGTGGAAGGGCGCAGTAGCGACTACGCCGCCGCAGACCGCTGGAAATCTTAGGCCAAACACAAAACCCAATGTGGGAGCGGGCTTGCTCGCGAATGCGGAGTGTCAGTCGATACATGCATGACTGATACACCGTATTCGCGAGCAAGCCCGCTCCCACATTTTTTTACTGCATTTCAACTTAAGCAGGGCGTTTGCGTTCTACCGGGCGCAGCAAATGCGTCGGCGGCGTCTCACAACTGATCTTGCGCCCCAGCAACGTTTCGATCGACGGCAACTGGTACGAATCATCTTCCCCGGCAAAGCTGATCGACACACCCGCAGCCCCCGCACGGCCAGTACGACCAATACGGTGCACATAGTCATCCGGCACTTCCGGCAGGGTGAAGTTGATCACGTGGCTGATGCCATCAATGTGAATCCCGCGGCCTGCCACGTCGGTGGCCACCAGCACGCGGATCTTGCCTTCGCGGAAACCTTCCAGGGTCTTGATGCGCTTGTGCTGTGGCACGTCACCGGACAGTTGCGCGGCGTTGACGCCATCACGCACCAGGCGCTCTTCGATGCGGCGCACTTCATCCTTGCGGTTGGCAAACACCATCACACGCTCCCAACCGTTGTCGTTGACCAGGTTGTAGAGCAGCTTGTACTTGTCGGCACCGGCCACGGCGTAGATGTGTTGCTCGACGTTTTCGCTGGCGACGTTTTCCGCTTCGATCTCGACGATGGACGGCTCGGTGGTCCACTGCTTGGCGAGGTTCATCACGTCTTCGGTAAAGGTCGCGGAGAACAGCAGGGTCTGGCGCTCGGATTTCGGCGGGGTCTGGCGAATGATCTGGCGTACTTGCGGGATAAAGCCCATGTCGAGCATGCGGTCGGCTTCGTCCAGCACCATCACTTCGACCATGTCCAGGTGCACGTCGCCGCGCTGGTTGAAGTCCAGCAGGCGGCCGGGGGTGGCAACCAGGATGTCGCAGTGACGGGCTTCGAGGTGCTTGAGCTGCTTGTCGAAGTCCATGCCACCGACGAACGTCATGACGTTGAGACCGGTGTACTTGGTCAGGTCGGCGGCGTCCTTGGCGATCTGCACCACCAGCTCGCGGGTCGGGGCGATGATCAGCGCGCGCGGTTCACCCATGTAGCGCTCTTTCGGCGGCGGCGTCTGCAGCAGCTGGGTGATGATCGAGATCAGGAACGCGGCGGTCTTGCCGGTGCCGGTCTGGGCGCGGCCGATGGCGTCTTTGCCCGCCAGGGTGAAGCCCAGCACCTGTGCCTGGATCGGCGTGCAGTACGGGAAACCCAGGTCCTGGATGGCGTGCATCAGTTTCGGGGCGAGTTTGAAGTCGTGGAAGCGGGTCTTGCCTTCCTGGGGTTCTACGACGAAGTCTTCGAGTTTCCAGGGAATGACCGGCGGCTTGGGCGCGCGTTCGCGGCGAGGCTTGGGGGCCGGTGCCGCTTCTTTAGCCGGTTCAGGCGTGGTCACCGTAGGCGTCGTCGGCTGGGCGACAGGCGCAGGCCGCTCTGGCTGTTTACCGTCATTGCGGCTGCCGGCAGTCGGGACAGGAGCACTGGGAACAGGCGCGAGCGGCTCGGCCTCGCTTTTGCCGAACATCTTCTTGAGTGCTTCGAGCACGGTGATCTCATTAATTGGTTAAGGAATGTACGCCGGCCAGTGTAATGCAAGAAACGGGCGCGGCGTAGTGCGTCTGTCATACGGCTACATAAACGCCGGGTTTCAACCCAGGCGGGCGGTCAGCCAGGTGCCGATGTCACGGATCTCTTCGGGTAACACTTCGTGGCCCATTGGGTATTCCTGCCATGTCACGGTGACACCACGGGTCTTCAAATGCTCGTAGGCGCTACGGCCCATGGCGTTCTGTACCACGTCGTCGTACTGGCCGTGCAGGCATAGGGCTGGAATACGTTGCTGGCTGGCGGACAATTCCAGCTCGTCGCTGAAGGTCGGCGCATACGTGGAGAGGGCGATCACACCACCCAAGGCTCCCTGCCATTTGGTAAACGCTGTGTGGAAAACCACTGCGCCGCCCTGGGAAAAACCGGCGAGGAAAATCCGCGAGGCGTCTATTCCGATGCTTTTTTGCTCCTTGATCAAATCCGTGACCATCCGGGCCGACTCTTCCAGTTCTTCCAGGCTGATCGAACGGGCCGGGCTCATGGCCTTGATGTCGTACCAACTGGGCATCTCGTAGCCACCGTTGATGGTGACAGGGCGGGTCGGCGCCTGGGGCAAAACGAAACGGGTGGTCGGCAGGTTTTCTTGCAGTGCTTCGGCCACCGGCAGGAAGTCGTAGCGATCGGCACCCAGGCCATGCAACCAGATTACGCAGGCGTCTGCGGGCTTGGCGGGCTGAAGAATCAAGGGGTCGGTCATGTCTGCTCCATATATGTGCGCGCGCTCCGATTGGGTGCGACGGAACGGTGCGCGACAGGTTGATCTGTTAAGAGAATGTCGCAAGGTTGAATCTTTTTCTATTGACCGTGGGCTGAAACGACTCAGCGCGCAGTCTGGTACGGCGCTTGCTATGGAGAAACCGATGTCAGGTCTCTCCCCTGGCGGTAACACTATCAGTGACAACCGCCTCTGGGATAGCAACTGGACTTACAGCGACAGCCTCATGCCGTTTGACCCCAAAAAAAGCCAACACGGGTCGATGTCGCCTCAAAAGGGTGCGGTGGGGTTCGAGTTCCGACACAACAAGAGCAACTGGAGGTTTGAATGAAGGTATTGAAATCCACCCTGGCCATCGTGACAGCGGCGGCCGTATTGGGTGTCAGTGGTTTCGCCCAAGCCGGCGCCACCCTGGATGCCGTGCAGAAGAAAGGCTTTGTGCAATGTGGCGTGAGTGACGGCCTGCCGGGTTTCTCGGTGCCGGATGCCAGCGGCAAGATCCTCGGGATCGACGCTGACGTGTGCCGCGCTGTTGCCGCTGCCGTGTTCGGCGATGCGACCAAGGTCAAATTCAGCCAGTTGAACGCCAAGGAGCGTTTCACCGCGCTTCAGTCCGGCGAAGTCGACATTCTGTCCCGCAACACCACCATGACCAGCTCCCGTGACGCCGGTATGGGCCTGAAATTCCCGGGCTTCATCACCTACTACGATGGCATCGGCTTCCTGGTAAACAACAAGCTGGGCGTGAAGAGCGCCAAGGAACTGGACGGTGCAACCATCTGCATCCAGGCCGGTACCACCACCGAGCTGAACGTTTCCGACTACTTCCGTGGCAACGGCCTGAAATACACCCCGATCACCTTCGACACCTCCGATGAAAGCGCCAAGTCGCTGGAATCCGGGCGTTGCGACGTGCTGACCTCGGACAAGTCCCAACTGTTCGCCCAGCGCAGCAAGCTGGCCTCGCCGAAGGACTACGTGGTTCTGCCGGAAACCATTTCCAAAGAACCGCTGGGCCCGGTCGTGCGTAACGGCGACGACGAGTGGCTGGCCATCGTGCGCTGGGTTGGCTACGCCATGCTCAACGCTGAAGAAGCCGGTATCACTTCGAAAAACGTTGAAGCTGAAGCCAAGTCCACCAAGAACCCGGACGTTGCGCGTCTGCTCGGTGCTGACGGCGAATACGGCAAAGACCTGAAAGTGAAGAAAGACTGGGTTGTACAGATCGTCAAGCAGGTCGGTAACTACGGTGAAGTGTTCGAGCGCAACCTGGGCAAGAGCACCCCGCTGGAAATCGACCGTGGCCTGAACGCGCTGTGGAACAACGGCGGCATTCAATACGCACCACCTGTGCGCTGATCGCTGATGGTTCTGTCACCCGGTGGGCCAACCGCCGGGTGATGTTCTGTTCCATTATTTCCGGGGCACTTCATGCAAAATCAAATCGGCGCACCAAAGCAGAAGCTCAGCTTCAGCGATCCCAAAGTGCGTGCGTGGCTCTTCCAGATCATCACGATTGTGGCGGTGGTCTCGCTGGGCTGGTACCTCTTCAACAATACCCAGACCAACCTTCAGCACCGGGGCATTACCTCGGGTTTCGACTTTCTTGAACGCAGTGCCGGCTTCGGCATCGCGCAGCACTTGATCGATTACACCGAATCGGACAGCTATGCCCGGGTCTTTGTGATCGGCCTGCTCAACACCTTGCTGGTCACCGTGATCGGCGTGATCCTGGCGACCCTGCTCGGTTTCATCATCGGCGTGGCGCGTCTGTCGCCGAACTGGATGATCAACAAGCTGGCGACCGTGTATGTGGAAGTGTTCCGCAACATCCCGCCACTGCTGCAAATCCTGTTCTGGTACTTCGCGGTGTTCCTGACCATGCCGGGGCCGCGCAACAGTCATAACTTCGGCGATACCTTCTTTGTCAGCAGCCGTGGCCTGAATATGCCGGCAGCGATTGCCGCCGACGGTTTCTGGCCGTTTGTGGTGAGCATCGTGGTTGCCATCGTGGCCATCGTGCTGATGACGCGTTGGGCCAACAAGCGCTTTGAAGCGACCGGCGAACCGTTCCACAAATTCTGGGCGGGCCTGGCGCTGTTCATCGTGATCCCGGCGTTGTGCGCGTTGATCTTCGGTGCGCCGCTGCACTGGGAAATGCCGAAGTTGCAGGGCTTCAACTTTGTCGGCGGCTGGGTCCTGATTCCCGAACTGCTGGCGTTGACCCTGGCGCTGACGGTCTACACCGCGGCGTTTATCGCCGAGATCGTGCGTTCGGGCATCAAGTCCGTCAGCCACGGCCAGACCGAAGCCGCGCGCTCCCTGGGCCTGCGCCCCGGGCCGACGCTGCGCAAAGTCATCATCCCGCAGGCCCTGCGGGTGATCATTCCGCCGCTGACCAGCCAATACCTGAACCTGGCGAAGAACTCGTCGCTGGCCGCCGGTATCGGTTACCCGGAAATGGTCTCGCTGTTTGCCGGCACGGTGCTCAACCAGACCGGCCAGGCCATCGAAGTCATTGCCATCACCATGAGCGTGTACCTGGCGATCAGCATCAGCATTTCCCTGCTGATGAACTGGTACAACAAGCGCATTGCGCTGATCGAGCGGTGAGGAAACCTGCATGAGTACGCATACTTTCAAACCTGATATGCCGCCGCCGAGCAAAGTCTTTGGCCCGGTGGCATGGATGCGCGCCAATCTGTTTTCCAGTTGGCTCAACACCCTGCTGACGTTGCTGGCGTTCTACCTGGTCTACCTGGTGGTGCCGCCGATCCTGCACTGGGCAATCCTCGACGCCAACTGGGTTGGCACCACCCGTGCCGATTGCACCAAGGAAGGCGCGTGCTGGGTGTTCATCCAGCAGCGCTTCGGGCAGTTCATGTACGGCTACTACCCCGGCGACCTGCGCTGGCGCGTGGACCTGACCGTGTGGCTGGCCATCGTCGGCGTGGCGCCGTTGTTCATCTCGCGCTTTGCGCGCAAGGCGGTCTATGGCCTGGGCTTCCTGGTGCTGTACCCGATCATTGCCTACTTCCTGTTGCACGGTGGCATCTTCGGCCTGACCAACGTGGCGACCAGCCAATGGGGCGGCCTGATGCTGACCCTGGTGATCGCCACCGTCGGGATCGCCGGCGCGTTGCCGCTGGGGATTGTGCTGGCGCTGGGGCGGCGTTCGAATATGCCGGCGATTCGTGTGGTCTGCGTGACCTTCATCGAGTTCTGGCGCGGCGTGCCGTTGATCACCGTGCTGTTCATGTCTTCGGTGATGCTGCCGTTGTTCCTGCCTGAAGGCATGGGCATCGACAAACTGCTGCGGGCGTTGATCGGCGTGATCCTGTTCCAGTCGGCCTACGTGGCCGAAGTGGTGCGCGGTGGCTTGCAGGCGATTCCCAAGGGCCAATACGAAGCGGCCGCGGCGATGGGCCTGGGTTACTGGCGCAGCATGGGCCTGGTGATTCTGCCGCAAGCCCTGAAGCTGGTGATTCCCGGCATCGTCAACACGTTTATCGCGCTGTTCAAGGACACCAGCCTTGTGATCATCATCGGCCTGTTCGACCTGCTCAACAGCGTCAAGCAAGCCGCCGCCGACCCGAAATGGTTGGGCATGGCCACCGAAGGCTACGTGTTCGCAGCCCTGGTGTTCTGGATTTTCTGTTTTGGTATGTCGCGCTATTCCATTCATTTGGAACACAAGCTCGACACAGGCCACAAGCGTTAGGAGTTGATGTTATGAGCGAAGCGATCAAACAGCCTGTGAGCCCTGAAGGCATTATTCAGATGCAGGGCGTCAACAAGTGGTACGGCCAGTTCCACGTGTTGAAAGACATCAACCTCAACGTCAAGCAGGGCGAGCGTATTGTGCTTTGCGGCCCGTCGGGTTCGGGCAAGTCCACCACCATCCGCTGCCTCAACCGCCTGGAAGAACACCAGCAGGGCCGCATCGTGGTGGATGGCGTGGAGTTGACCAACGACCTCAAGCAGATCGAAGCGATCCGCCGCGAGGTCGGCATGGTGTTCCAGCACTTCAACCTGTTCCCGCACCTGACCATCCTGCAGAACTGCACCTTGGCGCCGATGTGGGTGCGCAAGATGCCCAAGCGCAAGGCCGAAGAAATCGCCATGCACTACCTGGAGCGCGTGCGCATCCCGGAGCAGGCCCACAAGTTTCCGGGCCAGTTGTCTGGCGGCCAGCAACAGCGCGTGGCGATTGCCCGTGCCTTGTGCATGAAGCCGAAAATCATGCTGTTCGACGAGCCGACCTCGGCACTCGACCCAGAGATGGTGAAGGAGGTGCTGGACACCATGATCGGCCTGGCGGAAGACGGCATGACCATGCTGTGCGTCACCCACGAAATGGGCTTTGCGCGCACCGTGGCCAACCGCGTGATCTTCATGGACAAGGGCGAGATCGTGGAACAGGCGGCGCCGAATGACTTCTTCGACAACCCGCAGAATGATCGGACCAAGTTGTTCTTGAGCCAGATTTTGCATTGATCGATGCTTGAATAAACAAACCCGGCCTGGTGCCGGGTTTGTTTTTTTGGGGCTAGGACGCGTTCAGCGTTTCAGCTTTGTCGTGTTTGGTGTCGCTGAACGTGCCGCGTTCGTAACGTGAGAACGCGTTGTGGCCGCCTCCCAACCGCTTTTAACTGTCTAAAAACCCTAGTGCGTTGCTCTTGTAGGTGTGTCCGAATAGGCTGTGGGGCTGTTCATCCAAACGACCATCCCTCTGCTGGCAGTGGATCCATGACCTCCGAAACCAAGCTTGAAGAACTGTTGATCGACGCCGAAGTGGACGATGCGGTGGTGCAGCACGCCCACCCGCAGGTGAGCCGCCCATGGCTGTTGCTGCTGGGGTTGATCCTGGTGGCGTTGAACCTGCGCCCGGCTTTGTCGAGCATGGCGCCGCTGCTCAGCGAGGTGTCCGCCAGCCTGGGGTTGTCAGCGGCCAAGGCTGGCTTGCTGACCACTTTGCCGGTGCTGTGCCTGGGGTTGTTCGCCCCCTTGGCACCGCTCCTGGCTCGGCGTTTCGGCGCAGAGCGCGTGGTGCTGGGCATTTTGCTGACGCTGGCCGCCGGCATTGTCCTGCGCAGTTCCTTCGGTGAAGTCGGGCTGTTCGCCGGCAGCCTGATGGCCGGTGCCAGCATCGGCATCATCGGTGTGTTGCTGCCCGGTATCGTCAAGCGAGATTTCGCCAAGCAGGCAGGGGCCATGACGGGTGTCTACACCATGGCCCTGTGCCTGGGCGCGGCGGTGGCGGCGGGGGCGACGGTGCCCCTGAGCCAGTATTTCGACGACAGTTGGAATATCGGCCTGGGATTCTGGATTGTACCTGCCGTGTTGGCGGCGTTGTTCTGGCTGCCTCAGGTCGGGCACAAACAGGGGAATCACCGGGTTGCCTACCGCGTGAAAGGGTTGCTGCGTGATCCGCTGGCCTGGCAAGTCACCTTGTATATGGGCCTGCAATCGTCCCTGGCGTACATCGTGTTTGGCTGGCTGCCGTCCATCCTGATCGGCCGCGGCCTGAGTGCCACCGAGGCGGGGTTGGCGCTGTCGGGGTCGATCATCGTGCAGTTGATCAGCTCCCTCGCTGCGCCGTGGCTGGCCACCCGTGGCAAGGACCAGCGCCTGGCCATCGTGGTGGTGATGCTGCTGACCCTCGGCGGTTTGTTCGGTTGCCTGTATGCGCCCATCGAAGGGCTGTGGGGCTGGGCGATTCTGCTTGGCCTGGGCCAAGGCGGCACCTTCAGCCTGGCGCTGACCTTGATCGTGCTGCGCTCACGGGACTCCCATGTGGCGGCCAACCTGTCGAGCATGGCCCAGGGGTTCGGCTACACCCTGGCGTCCCTGGGGCCGCTGGCGGTGGGCGTCCTGCATGACTGGACCGGTGGCTGGGGAGCCACCGGTTGGGTCTTCGCGGTGATCGGCGTCGGTGCGATCGTCACGGGGTGCGGGGCAGGTCGTGCCCAGTACGTCGGCGTCACCAGCGAGAAGGTCTGATTACAGGTACACCACTTCCAGCGTCGCGGAGCCGTCCATGGGGGTCTCGACGCTCAGGTCCAGGTTCTGCTTGGCATTGATCACGGCTTCCAGGGTCAAGGTACTCGTCAGGTTCCGGATGGCCGAAGGCCCGGCGGTGCTGCCCGCCACATCGGTAAAGCCCAGCAAGCTGCGTGAGCCGATGTCGATGGGGTTGGTATTGGACGTACGCCAGGCCACGCCGCCGGTGGTCGATTCGGTGCCATAGGCCACTGCCAAGTCATCGGCCACGGTTTGCTTGGGGTCGAATTTGACCGAGTACACGCCAATCTTGTTGCCCGCGCTGTCCAGGCCCAAGCCGTAGTAGATCTCGCTGTTGACGTGGGCCGTGCCGTCTCGGTTGTCGGCCATGCGCAGCGCATAGCGGCCGGGGGCATTGCAACTGACGGTCAGGGTCAAGGACTTGAGTGGCAGCCGGGTGCCCGTGGCCTGGTTGAGGTCCTGCTGGGAAATCTTGCCGAAGTCGATCAAGCCACCGCCGGCCAGCACCGGGGTGCAGGCCATGGGCGTGATCAGGCCGCCGACGGTCAGTTCGGCGGTGGAGCCGGCATGGGCGGGTATGACATAGGCAAGCCCGGCCACTGCAATCAGCAACATTTTCATGGTTCAACTCCTATAGGTACTTCATGGTCAGGGTCATGGACCCGTCGATGGGAATCTCCTCGGCCAGGGGCAGCGTATTGGCCGGCGCGATGCTGGGCTCGATGTACAGGAATGCTGTCAGTAGCTTTATCGGTGCAGGCACCGGCACCGTCGGGGTCGGCGTGAATGCGGTCAGAAAGTGCGGTGACAGCAACTTCGCGGGTGCCCACGAAGTGGGGCCACTGGAGCCGATGGGGTGCATCTGGACGCCGTCGGCCACCACTGAGTAGACGCTCAATGTCATGGAGCCCAACCGGGTGACGCCATTGATCAACCCCAGGCCGAACTTGAAACTCTGATCGCCGGCATAACTGGAACCCAGACGATTGTCCCGGGGTTCCAGGGCCAATAGGGTGGAGGCTTCGCAGTTGATCGTCAGTTGCAGGCTGTGGGGCGGTAGAACGGTAGGTGCGTCGAGCGTTAGCTCGCGGGCGGCGATTTTGCCCAGGTCGTACAGGCCGCCATTGGACAGGCTCGGTTCACAGGCACTGGGGGTGACCAGGCCGGTGACATTGAGGTCAATACCGGAAGCGGCCTGGGCTGTGTTGACCCAGGTAAAGACAGCGAGGGCGATCAGCAAGGGTTTCATGTCGCGTTCCTATAGATAGATGATTTCGAGGGTGCCTGAGCCGTCCAGCCGGACCTCATTGCCCAGGTCCAGCGAGCCCAGGGGGGCAATCACGGCCTCCAGGCTCAGCGTCGCATTGAGGTTCTGAATCGCGCTGGGGCCGCTGGTACTGCCGGAGGTGGCGCTGAAGCCTAGGTAGCGATTGGCACCGACTGCCGCGATGCGCGCGCTGGCACTGCTCCAGGGCAGGCCACCGCTGGCGGAATCGGTGGAAAAAACCGGGCCTAAGCTGTCGGCCGTGATCCGGCTCGGATCGAACAGCAGCCGGTAACGCCCGATTTTCTGCTGCCGGGCGTCCAGGCCCAGCCCGTAGGCGCTTTCATCGGCGATGCCGGTGGCGGAGCCCTGGCGGTTGTCCTGCATGCGTACGGCGAATGCCGTGGGCCCATCGCAGATGACACTGAGCGACAGCGCCCTTGGCGCCAGGGCGGTGTTTTTGTCCATGCTCAGGTCGCTGACCGACAGCTTGCCCAGTTCCACATGGCCGCCATTGGACAAGGTGGGGGTACAGGCCGCAGGCGCAAAGCGTGCCAATAGCCGCAGCTCCCGTGAACGCCCGGCGGCGAGGGCCTCGAACAGCCCGGCGGTGTCCCAGGTCACGGCGTCGCGCACCTGCGTGGCCGCCTCGCTGGCCCAGGCGCTGGCGTCGATCTGCAACGACAGGTTGCGCCCTGTTACCACGACGCCACCCCGCATCGGCACGACGCCATGGTCCGGCGGCCAAGGCAGTTGCGCGCCGGTCGTGGAGGGCGCCTGGCCCGGGCCCGCAATCTGGCCAAGCTCCACCGCCTGACCATCCAGCACCGCATCGCTGACCCGCAAACCGTAAGTGCCGCGCTCGGTAAAGCGGAACCGCTCGGACCCGGCGCCGGGCCCTCGATAGAACAGGCTCAGATCGCTGGGGTGCGGGCAGTTCAGCGTGAGACTGATCCGCCGCTCTCCCAGCCATCGCTCCGCCGCCGGGGTCACGGCCGTGGCGCGGTTCATCAGGCCGAAGTCCAGCTCTGCCTGGCTGAGGTTGAGTTGGCATTCGTCCGCCCCCCAGGCGCCGGCACTCGTCAACAGAGCCAGGGGATACAGCAGGTGTTTCAGGCCCATGACAGGACTCCTCATGACGGGCGGCACCGGGCCGGTGCGGTTTCGAAATACACCTCGGGGTCGGCGTCTTCCGGCAGTTGGAACTCCAGGCGGCAGCGGGGCTGTCCCGGCGGCTTGACCCAGAGCGGGCGCGGGTCCAGCACATCGGGCAGGAACACTTGGCTGCCTTCCTGCACCAGGGTGACGAACTCACCCTCGGCGGTACTGACGGTGGCGCCCCGTGGCAGCGGCTGGCCGCTGTCGGTGGTGACGTTGAGCAGTGCGCGGCGCGTGAGGGCCACACCAAATTGCACCTTGTCCACCGCTCCGCGGCCGGCGGAGATCATCGCCAGACCGTTGTGGATATCGGCGTTGCGCGGCAGCGAGCGGGTCTGCACTTCCACCGGACTGCGGCCATAGGCGTTGAGCTGCGGCACCACGGCCTGGCCTTGCCAATCGGTCCAGACTGGGCCACTAGGGGTGCTGACCTTGACCCCGGCCATCTCGCCCACCGACATCACGGCGAAGGTCTCGCGCACCGGGTAGGGCGAGAAGGTCACGCCGTCGCCATGCACCACCACGCCGCCACGGGCGCCGCCTTGGTAGCTGGAGCGCTCGTTGTCGGAGCGGGTGTAGTTGAAGTCCAACTGGCTGTACCACGGCAAGGCCGATACGCCGAGCGACGACTCCACTTCGCGGTCGCGACTGTCGCGTTCCACCCCCACCCGGTAGCTGAGTTGGTCGTTGAGTTGTTCGCTCACCCCTACGCCAAGTCGATGTTCACCGCCAGTGTGGCGAGCCCAGGCACGTCCTCGACGGCTTTCGCCCAGCGGCACACTCAGGTTCAGGTAGACGCTGTTGTCGTTCTGCTGGCGCCCCCCCACTTGCCACTCAGCGCTCGCCGACACGGACACCCGGCCAAAACTGCGGCCCCAGGAGGCGAGCGCACGGCTGCTGCTCTCACCGTTGTACGACGCCGTGCGCGAGACGCCGGCACTGAACGCCCCCAGTGCCGGATGCGCCCAGGACGCGGTGAAACTTTGCTGGTCGCGGTAACGCGAACGCTGCTGGTCGCGGCTGTTGCCGACGTAGGTGGAGTCTTCCAGGTCGCGATAGCCCTGGGAGCGCCACGAGCCGCTGGTACTCAGCGACCAACTGTCGTTCAGGCGCTGAGACCAGGAAAGGTCGGTCTGTACCCCGCGATCACGCCCCTCACGGCTGGCCTCGGCGGCCTGGGTGGTGAACTGCAACTGGCTGTCCTGCCAGGGTAGCCAACCCAGGTTCACGCCAACGGCACGATACGCATCGGCCATCAGCCCGCCACCGCCCACGCTGACTTGCGGGTGCACCGTGCCGCTCCAGCCGGCACTGACCACCCAGGGCTCCTTGCCGTCGCTGTCGCCGATCTGGCGCACGCGGCCGGCGGCCACCGAATAGCCTGGTGCCGGCAAGCCCAGGCCGAGCATGCCGGCGGGCACGGTGAAGCGGCGCTCCTCGCCGGTGGTTTCCTTGACCGTGACTTCCACGTCGGCGCGGCTGTTCAAGCGTCGCACATCGGTCAGGGCGAATGGGCCGGCGGGTACCACGGTTGAGTGGATCAGTGCGCCGTTCTGGCGTACCTCCACCTGGGCCGGGCTGTTGGCGATACCGGTAATGGTTGCGCCTTGGTTCTGGTCCTGCAGCGCCGTTTCGGTCAGTACCTGGGCACCGGTGATCTGTGTGCCGGCCAGTACCGGGTTGTAGAGGCTGATCTGACCCGCTTGCAACACCGTCTGCTGCTCGGCGAAGGTGCGTTGGGCGTAGGCGTCCAGGTGCGTGTTGCGCGAGCGGCTGTCTTGCCAGGTTTTTACCTGGCGGCTGCGTACGATCCAATCACCGGCGTTGAAACCCACCTCGGTATTGGCCGAGCCGAAGCGGCTGGTGTTGTCGCCGAACTCGTTGTAGAGACCGGTCAGGTCGTAGTTGAGCAGGCCGGCGAAGCCGCCGGTCTGGTAGCCGGAGATGTCCTGTTGCGCAGGGCGCACGGCGTCGGTCGGTACCACCAAGGCCAGGCTCAGGCTGGCGGGGTCTTGCTCGATCACGGTCTGCGGGAAGCGTTCGGTAAAGCGATGGCAGGTCGGAGCGCCGTCGTCATCGGGCACGATCAGGTTTGCGGCATCCAGCAGTGTGCGGTTGAAACACAAGCCACCCTGTGGCTCGAAGGTCACATCCACCCGGCCACGGCGCTGGCCGTTGACGTTCAGGTTGACGGCGTGCCGGCCTGCGGCAAAGC
This sequence comes from Pseudomonas sp. RP-B7, assembly GCF_059803535.1. Lineage (NCBI taxonomy): Bacteria > Pseudomonadati > Pseudomonadota > Gammaproteobacteria > Pseudomonadales > Pseudomonadaceae > Pseudomonas > Pseudomonas sp. RP-B7. The sequence goes on along the minus strand of NZ_JAPFHC010000028.1, from coordinate 43,920 downwards.
GCGGTGCCTCCAGCAACAGGTTGGCCAGTTCCGGGTCGATGCCGCGTCTCGACAGGGTTTGGGGGTCGAAGGAGCCGGCGATCAGGTCGTCATGGGCCAGTGCCTCTCCCATGGGCAGTGCACTGCCCAACGCCAGGGCCAGCCCCGCCAGAATATAAGGTGCCGGGCGTGGTGAAACGCCAGGCACGGCGCCGCCGTCGCGGTCAGTCATTGCTGTGCTCACAAGGTCGTACTCAACAGTTGGCGGCCCGCTCACTCTGTGGTGAGTCAGGCCTGATGGTGGCGTTGGCAGGCCACTCTTTTTTATAGGGTGATCGGTGCTTCGTAGGGCGCCACGGCAAAGCCGTAGACCGTGGCCGGCTGCAACTGCACACGGTTCGCACCGCTGCCGCTGGCCGTCACCTTCAGGGTTTCACCCGGCAGCACGTACGTGCGCGGCAACAACGCCGAACCGCCACCGGGCAACAGCTTCAATTCCTGGGCCAGGCGTACCACGTAGGGCGTCGGGTTGCTGACGCTCAGTTGGTCGCTGCTCAAGCGCCATTCCAAGCCGGTCCAGGGTGTGCGGTTGGGCGCCAGGCCCTTGGGATGCAGAATCACGGGTAGGTTCTGGCGCACGGTGACGCCCACTCGCGCATGCCCGGCCTGCGCGGCGGAACGCCCCTGGGGCATGCCTTCGAAAATCACCCGCTTCAAGCGCTGGGTCGTCAGCGGCTCGGCTGATTGCAGGATGAACCGGATCAGTTGGCTCTTGGCCGGCTCGACCCTTGCCAGGGGGGGCGTGACGAACAGCAGCGAAGCCTTGTCCTCGGGGATGTCTTCCAGGGTCACGTGCAACAGGGCCAGTTTGTCGTCGGTGTTGGTGACCGTCACCGAGGCTTCGCCATCGGCCTCGTTGACGATCACCACCGAGGTGTCGGGCACCATGCCATCGGCCAGTACCAGCGCAGGTGCGCCGCATGCCAGGGCGAGTGAGGCGAGGTAAATGCCGGCGTAGCGCAGGTACGTGAACAGTCGGGTAAAAAAGGGTAGGGGATTCATGGCTACAGATACCTCAGGTCAAGCACGATGGACCCGTCCAGGGGCACCTCCTGCTTGAGGGTCAAATAGGCGGCGGCGTTGATGGACGTGTTGACTTGCAATGTGGCCGTCAGCAGCCGGTGCGGCTCCGGCACCAGCGTGCCGGGATGGGCAAAGCCCATGTAGTTGTTCGGGTAGGCGTTGGATTCCGGAAACCAGGTCAGGCCCTGGTTGCTGGACGCCAGCACCAGCACGCGCTCGCCATCGCCCATCACCTCGCGAAACACCAGGGACACAGTGCCCAGTCGTTCGGTCGGGGCGTGGATGTTGGTGCCTAGGCCGTAGTAGAAACCTGGGCCCAGGGATGAATCGGCGCGGTTGTCCATGCCCACCAACACGAACAGCACCGGTTCGTTGCAACTGACCACCAGTTCCAGGACCTGGGTCGGCAGGGCGCTGTACTCGTATTGGTTGAGGCTGCGTGCCGGTACCCTTCCATGGTCGACAATGCCGTCGGCCGATAATGTGGGGGCGCAGGCACTGGGCGTGATCAAGCCCGTGACGTTCAGTTCGGTACTGGACGCTGCCAGCACCGACGAGCCGACGCTGAGCAGATAAAACAGGGCAAGAAGGCGTGAAGAAACGTGCTTCATGGAGGAGGTTCACCGGTTGCCTGGTTCAGGGGGCAAGGCGCGACGACGACAGGAGGGGGCTGTCGTCGCGCGCTTCAGGGGTTACAGGTAGCGCACGGTGACGGTCACCGAGCCGTCGATGGCGGCTTCGTTGGTCAGGGTCAAGCCACTGGCCGGAGCGATCTTGGGGCCGACACGCATTTCCGAGGTCAGCACCTGGACCGGGATCGGTGCATCGGCGCTGGTGTTGGCGACCGAGATCAGGTTCTCGGGCATCAGGTAGCGCTCAGTGAACCAGGTGACACCGCCGTCCTCGGAACCAATGGCTTTGACTGCAACGCCATCAGCTATAGGCGAAAGCAGTCGCAGGGTCATGGCGCCGAGTTTTTCGGTGTCGTTGATCAAACCCAGGCCGAATTCCATCATGTCGTTGCCGTGGTTCGACCCGGCGCGGTTGTCGTCGGCGTCGAGGGCCATCAACGTCGCCGCGTCACAGGTGACGGTGAGCTGCAGGGATTGTTCGGCAAGTGGGGTCATCTGATCGATGTTCAGGTCCTTGGCCGAGATCTTGCCGTAGTCCACGGTCCCGCCGTTGGACAGTGCCGGCGTGCAGGCGCTTGGGGTGATCAGGCCCTTGACCGTCAGGTCGACACTGGACGCAGCAAACGCAGTGGCGCTACTGGCGGCCAGCAGGGCGACGGCGACGGATTTGAGTACGGTGTTCATGGTGAGGCTCCAGGTTGAGATGAAAAGAAGGCGTTACCAGTACTTGAGTTGCAGCGTGGCCTGACCATCGATGGGCACTTCGTCGAGCAGGGTCAGGTCGCTGGCGGGCACGATCACGGTGAATGCCCGCAAACGTGCGTTGAGGGTTTGCAGGGCCATCGGGGTGTAAGGACCTGCAGGCGGGGCGAACGAGGTCAGGGCCGCATGCCCCAGGTACGAGGACGGACGCCAACTGGCGCCGTTGTCGCGGGACAGGATGGTTTGCACCGGCACGCTATCGGCCACCGGGTCGAACACGCCAAACGCCACGCTGCCGAGTTTCTGGTCGTCGTTGATGATGCCCAGCCCATGGTGTGCCGGGTTGATCGCCGAGCTGCCGGCGCGGTTGTCGACGGTGGTCAGGGTGAAAAACGTCGCCCCCTCACACTGCACCTGTAGCTGCATTTCCCCGGCTTGCAGGCTGGTCGGGAAGTCCGGGTGCAGATCCTTGGCCGTCAGCTTGCCGTGGTCGATCACGCCACCGCCGGACAGCACAGGCGTGCACGACGCCGGGGTGATGATCCCGGTGACGCTCAAGTCCTGGCTGCTGGCGGCAAACACGCTGGGTGAGCAGGCCGCCAGCAGAATGGCGAAGGCGACCGAGGGGGTTCTTTCCATGGGCACAAGTCCTTGTGAGTGGGCGGTTGGGGGAGAGTCAGAGGTACAACAGGTCCAGTGAAGCGCTGCCGTCCAGGGGCACTTCTTCCCTTAAGGGCAGATCTTTGCTGGGCGCGACGAAGGTGATGATCTGCAGGTCGGCCGTGACTGCGCGCAGCGCTTTGGGAAAGTAAGGGCCACCGACACCTGGGGTATCACTGAATGAGTTCCAGTAGGTGTGCCTCATCATGCCCCCCGCGAATTTCGACCAGCTCTGGCCTTGATCGAAGGAGTGGATCGGGAACACGTCGGAGTCCGCGACAGGGTTGAGCAAGTCAAGGGAGTAGCTGCCTAACTTCTGGGTACCGTTGACGTAGCCCAGGCCGTAGTACCACGTGAGGTTAGGGAAGAGTGACGAGCCAAAACGGTTGTCCTTGGCGTTCAGGGCAAACAGAGTCGGGGCCTCACAGGCGATGCTCAGTTGAAGTGTGGCGGGGGCGAACTCGGTAGGGGTGTCGACCGACAGGTCCTTGGCGGGAATCTTCCCGTAGTCCACGGTGCCCCCTTGGGTCAAGTTGGGTACGCAGGCACTTGGCGTGATACTTCCCTTGACGGTCAGATCCACGTTGCTGGCGGCCAGTACGCAAGACGTACCGCCCAGCAGGACGGCAGCCACCAACGTGGCGAGTGAAGCTTTCATTGAATGGGGCTCCTAGGCGTTTTTAAGGGACAGGGAGCTCTAGGCGGTGCGCTGAGGGAGTGGCAGTGTGGTTGTTTTAAGCCCCCTCGCGCCTTCTTGAGCCCGAGCGACGGCGACTTTAGCGGTGGGGCCTGCGAGGGTGAATGCAACTATTACGATAGTGCTCGCCGGTGTTGCTGGCGCGTTGGAAGGCCTCTTTGTGTCTGTAGGAAATTCTGCGTTGTCGTAGTTGTTGTATCGCCATCATCTACCCGCTCGGATACTTTCTGCGCACTTAAATAATGGCTATTCACTCATTTGAATGGCTGTAAAGGCCCTTGCGCGAAAAAATCGAGTGAGGTCGACCGACAGGTCGGCAATCGTCGTCCCTTGCTGGGCTGACGCGCTGATCGTTTTGCACGAGGTAGCTATGCAGGATCCGACTGCTGGCTGTAGTCCGCAATGCTTTCCCCCGTCAGTGTCCCCGCCTGTCCATTGGCAGAAGGTGCGGGTGTTACTGGCAGACGATCACCGGGCCTATCGTTTGTTGATCGGCTCTTTCTTGAGCACGCTGGGTGTGGCGCACCAAACCGTCGGTGACGGGCAAGCGGCCCTTGATGCATTGGCCGCACGACCTTTTCATCTGCTGATCAGTGACTGCCGTATGCCTGGGATGGATGGCTATGCCCTGACACGGGAGCTGCGCCGTCGTGAGAACCGGGCTGGAACCGCACGTCTGCCAGTGATCGCCATGACGGCCGGCCTGGATGCCGAGCAGATGCGCCGTTGCGTTGACTGCGGCATGGATGACTGGATGCTCAAACCCGTCACCCTTGAGCAATTGCGTGAAGCGCTGCTGTATTGGTTGCCCGACCCCGAGTCCCGTGTACACCCAACAAGGCATGCGGCCAATTTGGCACGTATGCATGGCTGGTTGCCGACGCGCGCCAGCCTTATTGCCAGTTTTGGCTTTTGGGAGGTGGTGGAGCCCTTGTTGTTCTGCTTGCTCCAGGAAGCGCACGATGACCTCACCGCGCTTGGGCAGGCGCGCGAAGCCTTGGACGTCAAGCTGACCGTCGAGCATCTGCACCGGCTGGTGGGCGGGGTAGCTTTTTTAGGCGATACCGGTCTGGAGCAACGTGCAATCCGCTTGATCGAGCGGGTCCGGCGCAGTGGTATCGCGGCCAATAAACCCCTGCTGGAACGGTTCGAGCAAGAAATCGAACGGTATCTGTCTTACTTGGCCAATCTGTAGCGTCCTACATAAATAAGAAGGAGGTTTCCTTTCTGTCGTGTAGGTTGTTTCTGTACTCCAATTCTTTTTATGCTGTAGGCATAAGTTTTCGCCGTATAAATAAAGGGCGCACCGGAAATCGGATTGTTTCCAAGTGTTGTTGTAACAAGCGTGTCGAGGTATTTTGAAAAAACTCAAATTGCCATCATGGATAGCACGATGTTTCGGATAATGATTGCCGACGATCACCCCATTGTTCGTGTTGGTCAAAAAGTGGTCATCGAGGCCAGCGGCGTGTTCAAGGTCGTTGGGGAAGCCAATGGTCCCGACCAGCTCCTGGCATTGATGGCGACTACGCCATGCGATGTGATTGTGACCGACTTTGCCATGCCCGGTGACCAACAGGCAGACGGTTTTGGCTTGCTGGGACTGCTACAGCGCCAGCATCCGACGCTGCCGGTGATTCTGGTGACCATGTTCGCCAACGTGGCCACGCTCAGGGCTGCTTTCAGCCACGGAGCCCGCGCCATTGTGGCCAAGAGCGCCTCTGCGAGCGAGCTGCCGTTGGCCCTGAAGGCAGTGATCCATGGGCGCACATTTGTCAGCGAGTGCTTGCGTACCCAATTGGATATGGCGGGTGCCAGCAGTGATCAGCCGCCCCAGTTATCCGGCAAAGAGCGTGAGGTTGTACGCATGTTGGCCAGTGGTATGACCGTCAGCCAGATTGCCGCGCAAGTCAATCGCAGCATATCGACGATCAGCAAGCAGAAAAGTACGGCGATGTTACGCCTGTGCATTTCCACCGATGTGGATTTGTACGCCTATGCTCGAGAGAGTGGCATGGTGCCAAAGAGTTGATCGCGTTCTTGATCGCGCAAGTGTTAGTTGTATTCAGATAGGTTGGAAGTTTGCCGCATTCGTAATACTTGTATTTGGGAAGTTTGGTGTCGGGATTAGAGTGGGTGGGTGTTATTGCTATATAGGGCGATGACACTAATCCTCTAGTCCGACAAATTAACCTGTTATGCAGGTTGTTAGTGTGAGCAACTTTATATGAAACAGTCTTTGAGTCTAATGGCTGCGGCCATCGTGCTGTCTGCCATTTCCCCTGTGTATGCCGCGTCTAGCGTGGACTTGAGCGTCTCCGGGACCATCACTCCGTCGGCCTGTACCCCAACGCTCTCAGCGGGTGGGGTTGTGGACCATGGGAAAATATCGGTTCAGGACCTGGGTAACGCGCCGACCCCGCTCCCGGAAGCGGTCCTGCAATTGGCGATCAATTGTGAAGCCGCGACATTGGTTGCTATCAAGGGCACAGACAACCGTGCAGGCACTTCCGCAGAATCTGACATCGGGCTGCCCAACTACGGCTTGGGACTGACCTCCGGCAACAAGAAAATCGGCTGGTACCGACTGAAAATGCTGAACGCACTCGCTGACGATATTCCCCGCGCAGTCATCGAGTCCATCGATGGTCAAACCTGGATGGATGCGCCAGACGGCACGATCTGGCAGCCGAGCTGGATGCGTTCCCTGACGGGCGCAGCGGGGGTTGGTGCGGTTCCACTGCCCATGCAAATGTTTACGACGGATGTGGTGGTTGCAACGACCATCACTGACAAGCGGGAACTTCCTGTCGCCGAAGAAATCCTGATCGATGGCAGCGCCACCTTGGACATCGTCTACCTGTAACACTCCGTGCATCACTCATTCGGTTGGCGAATGCCCATGGCTTTCCCCAGCATCGCGGATTATCGTGCAGCTCACCTGCCGATAATCAAGGAGCCTGCCCATGAGTGAAGCCCACACCGCCCTTATCACCCACTTCTATGCGGCATTCCAACGCCTGGACGCCGAAGCCATGGCCGCTTGCTACACCGATGACGTGGTGTTCAGCGACCCGGCCTTCGGCGAACTGCACGGGCGCGATGCCGGTGACATGTGGCGCATGCTCACCACCCGTGCCAAGGACTTTTCCCTGACCTTCGACAATGTGCGTAGCGACGAACGCAGTGGCGGCGCGCATTGGGTGGCGACCTACCTGTTCAGCGCCACCGGCAACACGGTGGTCAACGATATCCAGGCACGCTTTGTGTTTCGCGACGGCAAGATCTGCGAACACCACGACAGCTTCGACCTGTGGCGCTGGTCGCGTCAGGCGTTGGGCACCAAGGGCTTGTTGTTGGGCTGGACACCGTTGGTGAAAAACGCAGTGCGTGCCCAGGCATTGCGCGGTTTGAAGGCATTCCAGGCCAGTCGTTGATAAGCTTGGCGCCTCTTTGCCTTGCCGAATCCATCTGTGAACACGCCTGAACCCAAACCCTGGTTTGTCTACCTGGTGCGCGCCGCCAACGGCTCGCTGTATTGCGGCATCAGCAATGACCCGCTGCGCCGTTTTGCCATGCACCAGAGCGGCAAGGGCGCACGCTTTTTCCTGTCCAGCCCGGCCGTGGCACTGGTGTACACCGAGCAATGTGCAAGCAAGGCCGAGGCGCTGCGTCAGGAACGGTTGATCAAGAAACTGAAGAAAAGTGCCAAGGAATGCCTGGCGGCCAGTGGCTCATTGATTTGACTGATGGGTTCCCATCGCCCCCAACCAGGATTTTGCAGGCTAAGCTAGCGGCTCACTTCTGGAGCGGAGTCCGGCATGTCTGAGCTTATTCTTCACCACTACCCCCAATCCCCCTTCGCAGAAAAAGCCCGTCTGTTGTTGGGCTTCAAAGGCTTGTCTTGGCATTCGGTGCTGATCCCGCCAGTCATGCCCAAGCCGGATTTCACCGCGCTCACCGGTGGCTATCGCAAGACTCCGGTGCTGCAAGTGGGCGCCGATATCTACTGTGACACCGCCTTGATCGCCCGCCGCCTGGAGCAGGAAAAAGCCGCCCCCGCGCTGTTTCCCCAAGGCTTGGAACTGGTCACCCAAGGCTTCGCCGCCTGGGCCGATTCGGTGGTGTTTTCCCATGCCGTGGCGCTGGTGTTCCAACCTGAGTCCCTGGCGGTCAAGTTCGCCAAGGTGCCGCCCCAGATGCTCCAAGTGCTGGTAGCCGACCGCGGCAAACTGTTCAGCGGCGGCACGGCGGCACGTGTGCAATTGGACCAGGCCCTGCACCAATGGCCGGCGATTGTCAGTCGCATCGATCAGCAATTGAAGCACCAAGCCGGGGATTTCCTGTTCGGCGAGCCCTCCATTGCCGACTTCGCCCTGGCCCACCCGTTGTGGTTCCTCAAAGGCTCCTCGGTGACATCGCCGCTGGTGGACGCTTACCCGCCTGTTGCCGCCTGGCTGGACCGCGTGTTGGGCTTCGGCCATGGCACCTCCAACCAGATGAGCGCCGAGCAGGCCCTGGAGGTTTGCCGCAACGCCACGCCAGCCCCTCTGCCGGATGAAGTGTTCGAAGACTTGAACGGTTTCACCCCAGGCCAGCAGGTGAGCATCAGTGCCACCGACTACGGCACCGATCCGGTTGCTGGTGAGTTGCTGTTTACCGGGCGCGAAGAACTGATCCTGCGCCGCAGCGACGAACGTGCTGGCACCGTGCATGTGCATTTCCCGCGCATGGGTTTTCGCATTCAGGCGCAATAAACAAAATATTTTGCAAAGTAAGGTGAGGTAAACCGGCGGCCCATACGTGTAGTGCTTGAAACTGCGATCAATTCGCATTAACAGCGTTTTCTACACGGGTTCTCACAGCATGAAGTTGACGGCGGTCGGTTGGGTTAAACAGTGGCTGGGAGCCTCGGTATTGGCGGTCTCGGGGTTGGCGTTGCTGCCCCTGGCCGTGGCGCAGGCGCAGGAACAACAAAACGCCCAGTTCAACTTTGCCCTGGCAGCCAAGCCGCTGCCCCAGGCCTTGAGCGATTTCAGCCGGGTCACCGGGATCAGCGTGATCTACACCGATGAAGCGCCCTACGGTCTCAGCGCCCCGGCGGTCAACGGGCAGATGAGCGCGACCCTGGCCCTGCAACGCCTGCTCGGCAACTCCGGTTTCACCTTCCGCCAGATCGACGCCCGCACCCTGGCCCTGGAACCCGCGCCGACCGAAGGCGCAGTCAACCTCGGCGCCACCACCATCAGCGGCGTCGGCCAGCAGACCCAGGACAGCACCAGCTACCAGCCGCCGCCCACCAGCTCGGTGATGCGCTCGCGCGGCCTGCTGCTGGAAACCCCGCAAACCGTCAACGTCGTGCCCGCCCAAGTGCTGCGCGACCAGACCCCACGCAACCTGGATGACGCCCTCGGCAATATCAGCGGCATCACCCAGGCCAACACGCTGGCCAGCACCCAGGACGCGGTGATGCTGCGCGGTTTTGGCGATAACCGTAACGGCTCGATCATGCGCGACGGCATGCCCGTGGTGCAGGGTCGGGCGCTGAACGCCACCGCTGAGCGCGTCGAAGTGCTCAAGGGCCCGGCGTCGTTGCTGTACGGCATCCAGGACCCGGGCGGCGTGGTCAACATCGTCAGCAAAAAACCGGAACTGGTGCAGTCCACCGCCCTGACCGTGCGCGGCTCGACCTTCGGCGACGGCAAGAATGGCAGCGGCGGCAGCCTCGACACCACCGGCCCGATTGGCGACAGCGGCCTGGCCTATCGGCTGATCGTCGACCATGAAGACGAAGACTACTGGCGCAACTTCGGCACCCACCGCGAGACGCTGGTGGCGCCGTCCCTGGCCTGGTACGGCGACAACACCAAGTTGCTGTTCGCCTACGAGCACCGCGAGTTTCTCTCGCCGTTCGACCGCGGCACCGCCATCGACAAGTCCAACCACCCGCTGGACATTCCGTCCACCCGCCGGCTGGATGAGCCCTTCAACAATATGGAAGGCCGTTCCGACCTGTACCGCTTTGAAGCCGACCACGACCTCAACGACGACTGGAAGGCCCACTTCGGCTACAGCTGGAACCGCGAAACCTACGACGCCAGCCAGGTACGCGTCAGCGCCGTGGCTACCAACGGCGCACTGACGCGCAGGATGGACGGCACCAAAGGCGCGATCACCACCGACCGCTTCACCACCGCCAGCCTCGAAGGCAAGGTCAACGTGTTTGGCCTGCAGAACGACCTGGTGTTCGGCATGGACGACGAGTATCGCAAGATCTACCGCGCCGACCTGATCCGCCAGAACTCGCGTGGCTCGTTCAACTACTACAACCCGGTCTACGGCAATGAAGTCGCGGGCACTAACGTCAGCGCCGCCGACAGCGCCCAGACCGACCTGCTGCGCAGCGACTCGCTGTTCTTCCAGGACGCGATCCACCTCACCGACCAGTGGATCTTCGTCGCCGGTGCGCGCTACCAGATGTACGACCAGTACGCCGGCAAAGGCGTGCCGTTCAAGGCCAACACCAACGGCAATGGCCAGGCCTGGGTGCCGCGTGCGGGCCTGGTGTATCGCTATACCGATGAGTTGTCGTTCTATGGCAGCTACACCGAGTCGTTCAAGCCCAACTCCACCATCGCCGCCCTGGCCGATGGCAGCACCTTGACCGGGGACCTGACGCCAGAGCGATCCAAGTCATGGGAACTGGGGGCCAAGCTCGACATTCCTGGGCGCATCACCGCCAGTGCGGCGCTGTTCAATATCGACAAGCGCAACGTGCTGGTGTCGTCGGAAGTGGCGGGAAGCACCATCTATAGCCTGGCTGGCCAGGTGCGCTCCCGTGGCCTGGAACTGGACGCCAGCGGCCAGTTGACCGACCAATGGAGCCTGATCGGCAGCTACGCCTATACCGACGCTAGGGACACCAAGGACAAAGATCCGACCCTGGAAGGCAACCGCCTGCAAAACGTCGCCAAGCACACCGGCTCGCTGTCGGTGGCCTACGACTTCGGCAGCATTTTCGGTGGCGACCAGTTGCGCGTGGGCACAGGTGCACGCTACGTCGGCGAGCGCGCGGGTGACGCGGCCAACGACTTCACCTTGCCGGGCTACACCGTGGCGGACGCGTTTGCCACCTACGACACCAAGATCGACGGGCAGAAGGTCAAGTTCCAGCTCAACGTGAAGAACCTGTTCGACCGCACCTACTACAGCTCGGCGGCCAGCCGCCTGTTTGTGTCGATTGGCGATGCGCGGCAGGTGTCGGTGTCCAGCACGTTGGCGTTCTAAACCTGGCCCCTGTGGCAAAGGCGCTTTGCGCAGCAGTCCTCGTCTTTCCAAGCAAAGTGCCGGGGCCGCTGCGCGACCTGACGGCAGCAGGCTCCCTCGCCACAAGGGAAGCGAGCTGGTAGCGTGGCCGCACTGATTTTTCGCGGAAACACCTTACTGATGCCATTTGGAAAGTTGATCTACACCAGCGCACTTCTGTTGTTACTCAGCGGTTGCGCCAGCGTTTCGCAAACCACTTCCCTCGACCAACTCCTGGCCGACCCGGCGCTGCACGGCGCCACGGTGTCGCTGACGGTGCGTGATGCCCGCAGTGGCAACATGCTCTATCAGCACAACCCACGCACACGGCTGGTGCCGGCCTCCAACCTCAAGTTGTTGACCACGGCGGCGGCGATGGATGTGCTGGGCCCGCAATACCGTTTTGCCACGCAACTGTTGAGCAATGGCACCCGGCAGGGCGAGCGCCTGGGCGGCAATCTCTACCTGCGCGGCCTGGGCGACCCGACCCTGCAATGGGCCGACTATCAGGCCCTGGCCGCGCAATTGGCCAGCCAGGGCATCCGCCAGGTGCAGGGCGACCTGGTGTTCGACGACAGCTGGTTTGATGCCGAGCGCTTGGGGGTCGACTGGTCCCACGATGACGAAAGCACCTACTACGGCGCGCAGATTTCGGCGCTGACCGTGTCACCCAATGCGGATTTTGATGCAGGCACCGTGCTGGTCACGGCCAAGGCGCCGGTGCGGGTCGGCCAGCCGGTGGGCGTGGAGATCTTCCCTCCCACCGACTACCTGCAACTGAGCAATCGCGCGGTCAGCGGGCCAGGCAACAGCTATGGCATCAACCGTCGCCACGGCACCAACCTGCTGCAGCTCAGCGGTGCGCTGGCGCCGGGTAAACAGAGCAAGCAACTGCTCAGTGTCTGGGAACCGACGCAATTGGTCGCCAACCTGTTCGAGCAGGCGCTGGCGCAGCAGGGCATCACCGTGCTCGGCCGTCGCGTGATGGGCGGAGCAAGCCCGGCCACGGCGAACGTGTTGGCCGAGCACCAGTCGGCGCCGTTGCAAGAATTGATTACGCCGCTGCTCAAGCTGTCGAACAACAATATGTCCGAAGCCTTGCTCAAGGCCATGGGCCGCAAAGCGTCGAATAGCGGGACAGCGTCGGCAGGCGTGGTGGCGGTGGCGGGCTTCATGCAGCGCCAGGGGCTGGATACGACGATGTTGAGGCAGGTTGACGGCTCGGGCCTGTCGCGGCTGAACCTGGTGTCTTCGCAAACCCTCACCGACCTGTTGCTGGTCGCAAGCAAACAGCCCTGGTTCGACGCCTGGTACAACGCGCTGCCGATTGCCGGCAACCGCGATCGCATGACCGGCGGCAGCTTGCGCTGGCGCCTGCGCAAGACCCCGGCGGCAGATAACCTGCACGCCAAGACTGGTTCCATGGTCGGCGTCTCTTCGTTGGGTGGCTACATCACCGACGCCCACGGGCGCCGCTTGGTGTTCTCGATGATCAGCAACAACTACCTGGCCAGTGGCGCGCAGATCAAAGCCCTGGAAAACCGCGTCGCGCTGACCCTGGCCAACTGGTGACTCAGGGCTGATAACCCATGCGCCAACTCACGGCCCGGGTCGCGGCCAGCAAGTGCTGCGCCGCCGGGCCGTCTTCATCGGCGTGGAACAGCGAGGTGGGACCGACCACCGTCATCACCGCCGCCACTTGCCCGACGGCGTTGAACACCGGCGCCGACAGTGCATCCACACCCGGCATCAGCAAGCCATGCACAAAGTGCAGGCCACGGGCGCGGATCTGTTCGCACGTGGTCGCGTAGGCCTGATCGTCGGCCAGGGCGTGGGCGATACCGGCCTGGATCTCCCGTTCACGCAACTCCACGGTTTCCCGCGAGGGCAGGAAGGCGCTGAATACCAAGCCGGTGGACGAACTGAGCAGCGGCAACACCGAGCCCAATTGCGTCACCACCGTCACCGCACGCACTGCCGGTTCGATATGCACCACGGTCGCGCCCTGGTTGCCCCATACCGCCAGGAAGCAGGTTTCATTCAGCTCATCGCGCAGTTCCGCCAGGGGCAGGGCGCCGACTTTCAACACGTCCATGCTGCCCAGCGCCGCCAGGCCCACGCGCAACGCTTCGCGACCGAGACCGTAATGGTTGGTGGCGGTGTTCTGTTCGGCAAACCCCGAGGCGATCAACGCCTGAAGATAACGATGCACCTTGCTGGCCGGCATTTGCACATGCTCGGCCAGGCGCGACAGCGACGTGGCCGGCGACAGTTCGGCCAGGGCCTTGAGGATGTCGGTGCCCACTTCGGCCGAGCGGACTTTCTGTTTGCCTGTGTCGCGGGGCTTTTCCATGGGGGAGCGGGAATCCGAGAGATGAATGGGCGTCTTTATAGCTTGACGGTCGATAGTGATCAAATTACGTTATGCGTAACTGGATTACGATAAAAACAACTTCCGTACAGAGGATGATCCATGAACCTCGAATACCTCTCGGGCTTCGGCAATGAATTCGCCAGCGAAGCCCTGCCCGGCGCATTGCCGGTCGGCCAGAACTCCCCGCAAAAAGCGCCCTACGGGCTGTACACCGAACTCTTCTCCGGTACGGCCTTCACCATGGTGCGCAGCGAAGCCCGGCGTACCTGGCTGTACCGCATCCAGCCGTCGGCCAATCACCCGGCGTTCGTCAAGTTGGAGCGCCAGCTCGCCGGCGGACCGCTGGGCGCGGTGACGCCAAACCGGTTGCGTTGGAACCCGTTGGATATTCCCGCTGAACCGACGGACTTTATCGACGGCCTTGTCGGCATGGTCGCCAACTCCGGGTCGGAAAAACCCGCAGGCATCAGCATTTACAACTATTGCGCCAACCGCTCGATGGAACGGGTGTTCTTCAATGCCGATGGCGAACTGCTGATCGTCCCCGAGCAGGGCCGCCTGCGCATCGCCACCGAGCTGGGCGTGCTGGACGTTGAGCCGCTGGAGATTGCCGTACTGCCACGCGGCCTGAAATTCCGTGTCGAACTGCTGGATGCCCAAGCCCGCGGCTACGTCGCCGAGAACCATGGCGCCCCCTTGCGCTTGCCGGACCTCGGCCCCATCGGCAGCAATGGCCTGGCCAACCCGCGTGACTTCCTCACGCCGGTCGCGCATTACGAGAACCTGCAGCAACCGACCACCCTGGTGCAGAAATTCCTCGGCGAACTGTGGGGCTGTGAGCTCGACCACTCGCCGCTCAATGTGGTCGCCTGGCACGGCAACAATGTGCCGTACAAATACGACCTGCGCCGTTTCAACACCATCGGCACCGTCAGCTTCGATCACCCCGACCCGTCGATCTTCACCGTGTTGACCTCGCCCACCAGCGTGCACGGCCTGGCCAACCTCGACTTCGTGATCTTCCCGCCGCGCTGGATGGTGGCCGAGAACACCTTCCGGCCGCCGTGGTTCCATCGCAACCTGATGAACGAATACATGGGCCTGATCCAGGGGGCCTACGACGCCAAGGCCGAAGGCTTCCTGCCCGGCGGCGCGTCGCTGCACAGCTGCATGAGCGCCCACGGCCCGGACGGCGAAACCTGCACCAAGGCGATCAACGTCGAGCTGGCGCCGCACAAGATCGATAACACCATGGCCTTCATGTTCGAGACCAGCCAAGTGCTGCGCCCGACCCAATTCGCCCTGGACTGCCCGCAACTGCAACCCTCTTATGACGCGTGCTGGGCCTCGCTGCCCGTCACCTTCAACCCGAACCGGAGATAACCCATGACTCAGCCCACCACGACCCGCAGCTGGGTAGCCTCCGCCAACGGTCACGCCGATTTCCCATTGCAAAACCTGCCCCTGGGCATCTTCAGCCACAACGGCTCGGCGCCGCGCAGTGGCGTGGCGATAGGCGACGCGATCCTGGACCTGCACGCGGCCATCGACGCGTTCGAAGGCGAAGCCCGGCGTGCCGTCGAAGCCACGGCCGGTGGCCAGTTGAACGACTTTTTCGCACTGGGTCGCGGCCCGCGCGTGGCCCTGCGCGAGCGCCTGCTGGAACTGCTCGCCGAAGGCAGCCCGCTGCAAGCGCGAGAGGCCCAGGTGCTGCATCGCGCCGCCGATTGCCAGATGCACCTGCCAGCGAAAATCAGCGATTACACCGACTTCTACGTCGGCATCGAGCACGCGCAGAACGTTGGCAAACTGTTCCGTCCGGATAACCCATTGCTGCCCAACTACAAGTACGTGCCGATTGGCTACCACGGTCGCGCCTCGACCGTTCGCCCGTCCGGTACGGACGTGCGCCGCCCCAAAGGCCAGACGCTGCCGGCCGGCCAGACCGAACCGAGCTTCGGCCCCTGCGCACGCCTGGACTACGAGCTGGAGCTGGGCATCTGGATCGGCCAGGGCAATGCCATGGGCGACTCGATTGCGATTGGCGACGCGGCCGAGCATATCGCCGGTTTCTGCCTGCTCAACGACTGGTCGGCGCGGGACATCCAGGCCTGGGAATACCAGCCGCTGGGGCCATTCCTGTCGAAAAGCTTCATCACCACCGTCTCGCCGTGGGTCGTCACCGCCGAAGCCCTGGCGCCGTTCCGCAAGGCACAACCGGCGCGTCCTGAAGGCGACCCGCAACCGCTGCCGTACCTGCTGGATAAACGCGACCAGGCGGCGGGTGCGCTGGACATCGAACTGGAAGTGCTGCTGACCACCGCCGCCATGCGCGAGCAGAACCTGCCGGCCCAGCGCCTGGCCCTGAGCAACAGCTTGCATATGTACTGGACCGTCGCCCAGTTGGTGGCGCATCACAGCGTCAACGGTTGCCAATTGCAGCCCGGTGACCTGTTTGGTTCGGGCACCTTGTCCGGGCCGCAGGAAGGCCAGTTTGGCAGCCTGCTGGAAATGACCGAGGGCGGTAAGAAGGTGGTCGAGTTGCCTTCCGGCGAGGTGCGCAAGTTTCTTGAAGACGGTGACGAAATCATCCTGCGCGCCCGCTGCAACCGCGAAGGGTTTGCCTCCATCGGCTTCGGCGAGTGCCGTGGCACGGTGGTCGCCGCACATTAAGAGGGCAGGGCGATGGAACTCTATACCTACTACCGCTCCACCGCGTCGTACCGGGTGCGCATCGCCCTGGCGCTCAAGGGCCTGGATTTTCGTGCGGTGCCGGTCAACCTGCTGGTGCCGGCCGGTGGCGCGAACCGCCAGCCCGAGTACCTGGCGATCAACCCGCAGGGCCGCGTGCCTGCCCTGCGCACCGATGACGGCGAGTTGTTGATCCAGTCACCGGCGATCATCGAGTACCTCGACGAACGTTATCCACAGGCGCCGCTGCTTTCCAAGGACCTGGCAACCCGTGCCCACGAACGCGCGGTGGCGTCGATCATTGGCTGCGATATTCATCCGTTGCACAACTCCAGCACCCAGAACCTGTTGCGTCAGTGGGGGCATGACGAAGCGCAACTGCTGGAATGGATCGGCCATTGGATCAGCCAGGGCCTGGGCGCGGTGGAACAGTTGATTGGCGACATAGGGTTTTGCTTTGGGGAGCAGCCAGGCATGGCGGATGCGTTTCTGATTCCGCAGCTATATGCGGCGGAGCGCTTCAAGGTGCCGTTGGCGGCGTATCCGCGTATCGGCCGGGTAGCGGCGTTGGCCGCGCAGCATCCGGCCTTTATTCAGGCGCACCCCGCCAATCAACCTGACACCCCCTAAATACACATGTGGCAGCTGGCTTGCCTGCGATAGCGGAGCACCCGTGCCAGATGAGTTGCCTGACGCACCGCCATCGCAGGCAAGCCAGCTCCCACAGTTTGATCAGCGTCATCCTTATAAAAATAATAGGTACCTTGCGATGCACAATCAGATTGCCAGCTTTCGCGCGGCACTCGACGCCCGTCCGGTGTCGCGCTATCAGTGGTTGATTCTTCTGTTGCTGGCGCTGTTGCTGGTGACCGATGGTTACGACGCCCAGGTCCTGGGTTACGTGGTGCCAGCGCTGGCCAAGGATTGGGGGCTGGAAAAAGCGGCCTTCGGCCCGGTGTTCAGCGCCAACCTGCTGGGGCTGACGTTGGGCTCGCTGCTGGTCACGCCGCTGGCGGACCGCTTTGGCGTGCGCCGCATCCTGCTCGGCTGCGTGCTGATCTACGCCAGCCTCACGCTGCTGATGGTGTTCGCCCACTCACTGACCAGCTTGATGGCGGCACGCTTTATCTGCGGCATCGGCATGGGCGGCGCCATGCCGAGCGCCATGGCGTTGATGTCGGATTACTCGCCACCGCGCCTGCGCACCTTGATGGTGACGTTGGCTGCGTGCGGCTTTTCGTTCGGCGGTGCGGCGGGTGGTTTTGTGGCCGCCGGGTTTATCGACGGCTTCGGCTGGCAGGCGGTGTTTCTTGCCGGTGGCGTGACGCCGTTGCTGCTGTTCCCGTTCCTCGTGTGGTTGCTGCCGGAGTCGCTGCCGCGCTTGCTGCGGGATGCGCCGCCGTATGCGCGTTTGCACGACGTCAGCACGCACATGGTGCCCGGCTGGCAAGCGCCGCTGGCGGCTGCGGCAGACAGCCCGCAGGCGCAGGGCGGCCAACTGACGGTAGTGGAGCTGTTCCGCAACGGCTATGCGCGCCCGACGCTGCTGATCTGGGCAACGTTTTTTGTCAGCCTGATCCTGTTGTATTTCATGATCAGTTGGTTGCCGTCGCTGCTGCTGGAAAGTGGGCTGGCCCTCAAGCAAGCCAACCTGGTGACCTCGATGTTCCTGTTTGCCGGCACCCTTGGTGCCATCGGCATGGCCTGGTTCGCCGACCGCCTGAAAAGCAAAGTGCGCCTGTTGTCCGGGGTATTGGCGGCGGCCGCGCTGTGCACGATCCTGCTGGGCTTGAATCACGACAATCCGCGCTACCTGGTGGCGTGCGTGTTTGCCGCCGGGTTCTGCATTATCGGCGGGCAACTGACGCTTAACGCTTTCGCCAGCAACTTCTACCCGGCCCACGTGCGCGCCACTGGCACGGGGTGGGCGTTGGGTGTGGGTCGGTTTGGCTCGATCCTGGGGCCGCTGTTCGGCAGCCTGTTGTTGGCGATGCATATCCCGGTGCAGCAGATTTTCTTCTTCTGTGCGATTCCGGCGGTGATGGCGGCGCTCTTGATCATCCAAGTGAGATCACCGGGCTCAAGTGGGCCTGTGAGTCCGTTGCATGGCGACATTCTAAAAGCGCCGGCCAATCACTGATGCGCCGCAGCTTCCACAATTTGATGCTCAGTGCACCACTGAGTTAGGCGGCAAATGGCCCAATCGCTCGGTCAAGCGCAGGCGTTGGATCGGGTCCTCACTGAGCATCAACGCGTGCTCCAGATCAAAACGCTCGGCGTTCGGGCAATCCAGGCGCTGATACAAACTGGCCCGCGCCAGGTAATCGGC
Organism: Pseudomonas sp. RP-B7; assembly: GCF_059803535.1. NCBI lineage: Bacteria > Pseudomonadati > Pseudomonadota > Gammaproteobacteria > Pseudomonadales > Pseudomonadaceae > Pseudomonas > Pseudomonas sp. RP-B7. Next base: position 25,468 of record NZ_JAPFHC010000028.1, on the reverse strand, counting down.
GGCGCTGGCATTGCCCAGTTCCAGTACACGTTCGGCATCCACCAGGGCGGCCAGCGGCGCGTCATTGGCCAGGTGCAGTTGGCGCAGGTTGCGTGACAGGCGTTGCAGGATCGAACGTGGGTCGGCGCTGTGCAGGTGGTCGGCCTGCAACTTGAGGTTGGGGCCGTATTGGCGTTGCAGCAGTTCGCGGCAATCGTTGGGGTACAGGCGCCGGCCGCCGCAGGGGTCCAGCAGGTGATCGGCGCCGGGTACCCGCAGCAGGAAGTGTCCGGGGAAATTCACGCCGACCATCGGGATGTGCAGGCGTCGCGCCAGCTCCAGCGCGATCAACCCCATGGCCAGCGGCTGCCCGCGTTTGCGTTGCAAGACTTTGTCCAGCAAGGCCGCGGCGGGGCGTAGCGGGGTGAAGTCGTCCTGGGCGAAGCCCAGGTCGTTCAAGCGGCGCAGCAGCGGCTGGCCCAGTTCATCCGCCGGCAGCATGGGCATGCCTACGCTGACTTGCTGTTGCAGCAACGTCAGCTCTTGCAGGATCACCAACGGCTGCACCGTGGGGTCGTGCTCGGCGGCAATCCACAGCGCCGCTTCAAACAGCGCAGGGGGGGAGCGTTCCAGGCAGGCGAAAAAGGCTTTGCGGGGATTCATTGCATTCTCCGGCGGATGTCCCCGTTTTAGCCTTGCTGGGAATTTTCGTCCAGTGGCTTGAGAAATATCCCACTTGCTTATGTCGCGCGACCTGCAAAACCGGGCGGCTTATTCCAGCGTATTCCGGCAGTTTTCCACCGCAAGCCTATACTTGGGCCACTACCAGAAGTGATTCGGGAGCTTGACGATGTTTGCTCTCATGCACAGCACCCGCCTTGAATCGCTGCACTTGAGCGTCGACCCGGTTACCGGGCTGAAGGCGGTCATCGCCATCCACAACAGCCGTCTCGGGCCCGCCCTGGGTGGCTGTCGCTACCTCTCCTACCCCGACGACGAAAGTGCCGTGGCGGATGCCGCGCGCCTGGCCCAGGGCATGAGCTACAAGGCCGCCCTGGCTGGCTTGCCGGTGGGCGGCGGCACGGCGGTGATTGTCCGCCCAGTGCACGTGGAAAGCCGCGCCGCGTTGTTTGAAGCCTTTGGCCGCTGCCTCGAAAAACTCGACGGGCGCTTCATCACCGCCATCGACAGTGGCACCTCGGTAGCCGACATGGACTGCATCGCCCAGCACACCCGTTTCGTCACCAGCACCACGGCGGCGGGCGACCCTTCGTCCCATACTGCCATGGGCGTATTCACCGGTATCCGCGCCACCGCCATGGCGCGCCTGGGCAGTGACAACCTCGAAGGCCTGCGGGTGGCCGTGCAGGGCCTGGGCAACGTCGGTTACGCGCTGGCCGAGCAACTGCACGCCGCGGGTGCCGAGCTGCTGGTGAGCGACATCGACCATGGCAAGGTGCAGTTGGCCATGGAGCAATTGGGCGCGCACCCCATCGCCAACGATGCATTGCTCAGCACCCCCTGCGACATCCTGGCCCCCTGCGGCCTGGGCGCCGTATTCAACCGCCAGAGCGTCGGCCAACTGCGCTGCGCCGCCGTCGCCGGTTCCGCCAGCGCGCAACTGACCCACCTGGACAACGCCGATCAGCTGGAAGCACGGGGCATCCTCTACGCCCCCGACTACGTGATCAACTCCGGCGGCCTGATCTACGTCGCCCTCAAGCACCGTGGCGCCGAACTGCCCACCATCACCGCGCACCTGTCGAACATTGGCACCCGCCTGACGGAAATCTACGCCCACGCCCAAGCCGAAAAACGCTCCCCCGCCAGGGTGGCGGACGAACTGGCCGAACGCCTGCTGTACCGCTAACCAGATATTAAAAAGGCCCTGAATCAATGATTCAGGGCCTGTTCAATTCGGGCTTTATTCCGCCGCCGGGTTCAGCAACTCGGACAGTGCATCCGGTTGGCTCTTGAACGCCTTGGCAAACACATCGCGGTTCTTCGCCATGTAGATCCCGGCTTCCTCAACCTGCTGCTCGCTCAACGACGGCACGGCTTTTTGCAACACTTCTGCGAGCAACTCAGCGAGTTCAAGCATCTTGTCATGACGGTCAGCTTCGGCTTTATCCATGAACAAACGCTCCAGATCTCGGCTGCTGCGGTATACCACTTCGACGGCCATTCACCACCTCACATGCCTTCACGATAGTTGTCTTTTGCGACTACTGTATTTATATACAGCTAAAAGGGTAAGCCAAACCGTGGGGTTTGGGTAGCAGTTTTTTAATGTAGCCCGTAAATACAGGTTGAGCGTGCCTCATGTCACCCCGCCATCATCTTATACACGCCGCTGGCCTTTTTTCTGCATGCAGAACAACCGTCACGTCCAACCCGCATTATCCGGTCGAACCGACCTAAGGAAGCATCATCGTGAAAATCAACTGGGCCGAAAGGCTGCGCCAGAACGTGCATGGGCTGGCGGAATCCCTGGGTAATCTGTTTGTGGAGTCGTTTCACTACCTGGCGCTGTTCGCCATTGGTGCGGTGACGGCCTGGGCGGCGGTGATGGAATTTCTGGGGATGCTGGAGAACGGGCATATCAAGATCGATGACATCTTGCTGCTGTTCATCTACCTGGAATTGGGCGCGATGGTCGGGATTTACTTCAAGACCAACCACATGCCCGTGCGCTTCCTGATCTACGTGGCGATCACCGCACTGACGCGCCTGTTGATCTCCAACGTGTCCCACCACAACCCGCCAGACGTAGGCATCATCTACCTGTGCGGTGGGATTCTGCTGTTGGCCTTCTCGATTCTGGTGGTGCGCTACGCCTCGTCGGCGTTCCCTTCGGTGAAAGTCGAAGGCCCGCGTCGCAAGGGCGAGGCGAGCCTGGAGACCGAGAAGGGTGAGCTTTAAAGCCCGACGCTGAAGGGCAGGGCGCGGCTGGGTGGTCGCTGCAACAGTTTGTGATCGCCATCCGTCATCACCGCCAGGATCTCCATGGCGCTGTGGCCCTGCTCGATGGCGATGCCGAATTGGATGCTTTGCACCAGGCGTTTAAGGCGCTGTGGATCGTTGCGTTGTTCGGCGCTGATCATGCGCTTGGCCACCACGCCCGACTCATTCGAGAGGGTGAGCATGATGCTGCCATCCAGTCGCTGGATGCTGAGGTTGACGCGGTATTCGGGGGTGAAGGTGTCGGTGATGATCTGAAAAGGATTGTCCATGGTGCGTACCGCCTGATAAGAACATGCAGTCATTGACGGCCGGTGGCGGGATTAGTTCGTATCTCCTGACCACCGGCCATTGCCCTCATTCCCTGTACAGCAAGGGCCGTGCCGTACAGTGAACCCTCCAGCGCTGAAGTCCCCCTGTGGGAGCGGGCTTGCTCGCGAATGCGGTGGATCAGTCAATGAATACTTGGCTGATGTACCGCATTCGCGAGCAAGCCCGCTCCCACATTCACTCAGTGTTGTTCATCAGGTTTGTGCGTTGTTTCAGGGCAATACCGAAAAAACGATCGCAGACAGCGCAATCAGCCCAATCACCACCACAAACACATTCGACACCTGGCCCGAATACTGGCGCAGCGATGGCACGCGGCGAATCGCATACATCGGCATCAGGAACAGCAGGCACGCGATGATCGGCCCGCCCATGGTTTCGATCATGCCCAGGATGCTCGGGTTGAAGGTGGCCACGGCCCAGCAGGTCAGCACCATGAACAGCGCGGTGCTGCGCTCCAGCCATTTGGCCGACATCGAACGGTTACGCCCGCGCAACGATTTGACGATCAAACCTTGAAAGCCTTCGCTGGCGCCGATGTAGTGGCCGAGGAACGATTTGGTGATGGCCACCAGCGCGATCAACGGCGCGGCATAGGCGATCACCGGGGTCTGGAAGTGGTTGGCCAGGTACGACAGGATCGAGATGTTCTGCGCCTTGGCGGCCGCCAGGTCGGCCGGCGACAGGGCCAGCACGCAGCTGAAGCAGAAGAACATCACCGTCAGCACCATCATGCCGTGGGCGGTGGCGAGGATGCCGCTGCTTTTGCGCTCGGCCTGCGGGCCATACACGCGTTTCTGGTCGACGGCGAACGCGGAGATGATCGGCGAGTGGTTGAAGGAAAACACCATCACCGGAATCGCCAGCCACAGGGTCTTGAAGAACAGCGGCAGGGGCATGCCCTCACTGGCTGAGGCGAAGAATGCGCCGTTCCAGTTGGGGATCAGGCTGAATGCCAGCAACAACAGGGCGGCGACGAACGGATACACCAGCACGCTCATGGCCTTGACGATCACGCCCTGGCCGCAACGCACAATCGCCATCAGGCCGAGGATCAGCACCAGCGACAGGATCGCCCGGGGCGGCGGGGCCATGTGCAGTTGGTGTTCCATGAAGCTGCTCAGCGTGTTGGTCAGCGCCACGCTGTACACCAGCAGGATCGGGAAGATCGCAAAGAAATACAGCAGGGTGATCAGCTTGCCCGCGCCGACGCCGAAATGTTCTTCGACCACTTCGGTGATGTCGCCGGATTTGCCCGACAGCACAAAGCGCGTCAGCCCACGGTGGGCGAAGAAAGTCATCGGGAAAGCCAGCAACGCCAGCACGATCAGCGGCCAGAAGCCGCCCACGCCGGCGTTGATCGGCAGGAACAGCGTGCCGGCACCGATGGCGGTGCCGTAGAGGCCGAGCATCCAGGTGGTGTCGTGTTTGGTCCAGCCTTTGCTCACGGTTGTTTCAATTACAGGATTTTCGGCAGCAGGTGTACGTACATCGGTCATCGTTATTGCCTCGTTATTATTTTTGCGCGGGCTCACGTTGGGACGGTCAGGGAATGCTCCTCAGCATTCCACCCAGCTCACGGCCAGGCCGCCCCGTGAAGTTTCTTTGTATTTGTCATGCATATCGGCGCCGGTATCGCGCATGGTGCGGATCACCCGGTCGAGGGAAATGAAGTGTTTGCCGTCGCCGCGCAGGGCCATCTGCGTGGCGTTGATCGCCTTGACGGCGGCAATCGCATTGCGCTCGATGCACGGCACCTGGACCAGCCCGCCGACGGGGTCGCAGGTCAGGCCAAGGTTGTGTTCCAGGCCGATCTCGGCAGCGTTTTCCAGCTGTTCGGGCGTGGCGCCGAGGACATCGGCCAAGCCGGCCGCGGCCATGGCGCAGGCTGAACCGACTTCGCCCTGGCAGCCGACTTCGGCGCCGGAGATCGAGGCGTTTTTCTTGCACAAAATGCCGACAGCGGCGGCCGCCAGGAAGAAATTCACCACGTCGTCGTCGGACGCATCGGCATTGAACTTCATGTAGTAATGCAGCACCGCCGGGATGATCCCCGCCGCGCCATTGGTCGGTGCGGTGACCATGCGCCCGCCGGCGGCGTTTTCTTCGTTGACGGCGAGGGCGAACAGGTTGACCCATTCCATCGCCGACAAGGTCGACGTGATCACATTCGGTTTGCCGATTTCCAACAGGCTGCGGTGCAATTTCGCCGCTCGGCGCGGAACATCCAGGCCGCCTGGCAAGATGCCTTCATCGCGCAGCCCTTGTTCCACGCATTCGCGCATCACCGACCAGATATGCAGCAGGCCGCTGCGGATCTGCTCATCGCTGCGCCATGCGCGTTCGTTGGCCATCATCAGCTCGGAAACCCGCAGGCCGTGCTTGTTGCACAGCGCCAGCAGTTCGACGGCGCTGGAAAAGTCGTAGGGCAATTGCACATCGCTGGTCGGCGCAAGGCCCGATTCGGCCTCAGCCGCTTCGATAATGAAACCGCCGCCCACCGAGTAGTAGGTTTGTTCGCTCAACAGGCCGTTGTCGCCATAGGCGTGCAGGGACATGGCGTTGGGATGGTAGGGCAGGCTTTCGTCCAGCAGCAGGAGATCACTTTGCCAGTTGAAGGCAATTTCCTGTTGGCCTGCGAGCAGCAGTCGACCGGACTCGCGCAGGTGCTGGATACGTGCATTGATCGACGTGGGATCGACGCGATCGGGCCACTCGCCCATCAAGCCCATCACACAGGCGCGGTCGGTGGCATGGCCGATACCTGTGGCGGACAGTGAGCCGTACAGGCGCACTTCGACGCGGCGGGTGTCGCTCAGCAGATGGTGGTCGAGCAGTGCCTGGGCGAAGGTCGCCGCCGCACGCATCGGGCCAACGGTGTGGGAGCTGGACGGGCCGATGCCCACCTTGAATAGATCAAAAACACTGATAGCCATGCTAAAGCCTTACAAGCAATGGAAGGTAATCGCTGCCATTTTTTGTCGGCCGAGCGGAGTTGGCGCGATACTGAGCCTCTGGATCAGCACTGACCAACGAATTATCCTAAGACACCCTTTAGCAGGACTAAACCCTATGACCCGTCCCCTCCATGGCCAGACTTATGTCTGGCTGCACGTGTTTTCCTGCGCGGCACGACACTTGTCGTTCACCCGTTGCGCCGAAGAACTGCACATCACACCGGGGGCGGTGAGCCAGCAGATTCGCCAGCTGGAGGAGCGTTTGGGGTTTCGGCTGTTCCATCGCCGTGCACGCGGGGTAGAGCTCAGCGCCGAGGGGCAACGGCTGGCGGCGACGGTGGGGGAGGCCTACGGCAGCATCGATGCGGAATTGCAGCGGCTGGACGCAGGAATGATCAGCGGCACCTTGCGCCTGCGGTCGATCCCGTCGTTCCTGGGCAAATGGCTGACCCCGCGTCTGCCGCGCTTGCAGCAACGGTTCCCGGACATTCAGCTGCGCATGGTCGCCGAAGACAGCAGCATCGCCTTGCATGAGGGCGACTTCGACCTCGCTATCGACCTGAACGACGGCAGCTACCCCGGCCTGTTATCCACAGCCCTGCTGGATGAGCAGATTTTCCCGGTGTGCGCGCCAAGCCTGCTGCGCGGACGCCCGCCGTTGCATGGCCCGGCCGACCTGGTGCATTTCCCGCTGCTGCACGACATCACCGCCTGGCGTGGGAGTTATGAATACGCCGAGTGGGAGTTTTACCTGAATGCCATCGGTTATCACGAAGCCGATGTGCGCCGCGGCCACACGTTCAACCGCAATCACCTGACCATCGAAGCCGCCATCGCCGGCATGGGCGTGGCCATCGCACGCCGCACCTTGCTCAACGATGAGCTGGAACGCGGCACCTTGATCGTGCCGTTCGGCCTGGCGGTGCCCAACCATAAACGTTACGTGCTGCTGTATGCGCCGGGCGCGCTGAACCATCCGGGCGTGCGGGCGGTGCATGATTGGCTGGTGGAGGAGGCAGGGATTTTTCGCGGATTGCACCCGTTGGGCGAGGGGCAATTGTGAGGGGCGCAGGGTGGAATAAGTTGTAACTAACTCCCCACCCTAACAGCGTTTTTGCTTGTAGTCAGGGTTAATTTGTAATGTGGGATTTATCTTTGCAAAGGGGTTGAATTGTTTCGCTGACTGCTCAATTGTGTAGTCAGGAGGTCATGGTTTCACCGCATCGGTGTTGCAGTTGTGACCTCCCGCGAGCTAGCTGAAATAAGGGAAGAACTATGCAAATCCAAGTCAATAGCGATAACCATATTGAAAGCAGCATCCGACTGGAGGAGTGGGTACGTACTACCATTGAGAGCACGCTCGAACGATACGAAGAAGACCTGACCCGCGTTGAGGTCTACCTGCGCGATGAGAACGGCGACAAGCCCGGTCCCCATGATTTGAGCTGCCGTCTGGAAGCACGGCCAAAGGGCCATCAGCCGCTCTCGGTACTGCACAAGGCCGATACCCTTGAACAGGCTATCGACGGTGCGGCGACCAAGCTGGACCACGCGTTGGAACATCTGTTTGGCCGACTGCAAGGCAAGCCACGCGCTGCCGGTAAAAGTTTGTCGGATACCAAAGTCAATGAAGATGAGCTTGAACAGGAGTTTCTGGAAAAAGAACGTGCCGTATTTAACAGCTGATAGCTGACAGTTCTTTCATCCCCCCCATAAAACGGGCCTGCAAATGCAGGCCCGTTTTCGTTTACCCCAGACGTCGGAAAAAATACCGGCTCAACACTGCCAGCCCGGCGGCGCCCGCCCCTGCGAAGAGCATCGCCCAGCCAGCGCCGTGACGCAGCGCCGCCTGGGCGTCGGTGGCCGCAAGTACGCTTGAGGCGGTGAGCTTGCCCGCTGCAATGTTCTGGCTGATGGCCGGCCACTGCGTCAGCGTACTGGCGGGCAAGAGTGCGGCCAATTGATCGCTGATCCCCAGTAGCAACACCAACCCCATCAACGCAATGTTGAGCGCCAGGGTAATCAACCGCGCACTGAGGTCGATGCCCGAGGCCATTCCCGCGCGGTCTGCGGACACGGAGCCGGTGGTGGTGTTGGTGGTCGGCGAGTTGGTCAGCGCCAGGCCCACGCCGGCCATCACGCAACTGATCAGCACCAGCACGATGCTGGGTCGTGCGGCAAGGTTGACGGCGGCCATGCTCAAGAAGCCTACGCCCATCAGGCCCAGCCCCAGGGGGATGATGCGTTCGGCGCCGTAGCGCAGGGCCAGGCGTTCGGCCAGTGGCGGCACCAGCAAGGTCGGCAAGGTGTAGGCGAGCAGGGCGCCGCCGGTGGTCAGGGTGTCGTAGCCCAGGCCAGCCTGGAAGTAGAGCGGCAGGTAAATCATGAACGGCCAGAAGCTGAAGTTCATGCCGATGGAACCCATCAGCGCACCGTTGAAGCGGCGGATGCGGAACACCGAGAAATCAAACATCGGGTGGGCGCTGCGCCTCTCGATAAATATGAACAGCATCAGGCCGACCAACGCCAAGCCCGCCCAACCGAGCATGGCCGGTGTGCCGAAACCGTATTCGCTGCCCTGGGTGATGAAGTACACCAGCGAAAACACCGACAGCGTCAGGGTCAACATGCCGGCGATATCGAGGCGGTTTCCGGCCGGGTCGCGGGATTCTTGCACGCTGATGTGCAGCAATCCTAGCGTCAGCAAGGTCAGCGGCACGTGTACGAGAAACACCCAGCGCCAGTCCGCCACCGCCAGGATCAACGCCCCGACCATCGGCCCGAAGCCCAACCCCACACCCGCGATCACGCCCCATACCGCAAAGGCCCGTGCGCGCGCCGCTGGCTCGCGGAACTGGTGCGACAGAATCGCGAACTGACAGATCATCATCGCCCCGGCGCCCACGCCCTGTACGAAACGTGCCGCGATCAGCGTGGAGGCGTCGTCAGCCAGGCCACACGCCAGCGAGGCCAGGCCAAACAGCCACAGGCACAGCACCAGCATGCGCCGCCGACCAAAGCGATCGGCCAGGGTACCGGCTGCCATCAACACGCTGGTGCAGGCCAGGGTGTAGGCGTTCATGATCCATTGGGCGTCCTGGAAGCCGGTGCCCAATTGTTGTTCGAGGGTGGGCAGGATGATCGGCACGCTGGAAATCTCCAGGCCGAACATCAGGGCCACCAGGCAGACGGCGGTTAAAGCGAGGCCGTTCCTGGCGGTGTGGGTTGGTTGAGTGGCCGATAACGTGGCGGCGGGCATGGAATTCTCCTGGGAAGAGTGAAGTGATGCTATTTTCAGGGGAATTCAGTTCGTTATTCGTGATAAGTTTTCCGTCAATACGGGAATCAGGAGCGACAATTCAAGCATGTCTATCCCACGTTTTGATGGCGTTGAGCTCTTTCTGCAAGTGGTGGAAAGCGGCAACCTGACCGAGGCGGCCGAACGCCTGAACCTCACGCGCTCGGCCGTCGGCAAAGGTCTGGCGCGGCTGGAAGCCCGCTTGGGCACACGCTTGCTGCAGCGTTCTACCCGGCGTCAGCATCTGACCGAGGATGGGCAGGCGTACTACGAGCATTGCCTACGTGCAGTGGCGGAACTCGAGGCGGCCGAATCGGTGCTGGAAAGCGGGCGCCAGCAGCCGCGCGGACGCTTGAGGGCAAGCGTGCCACTGGCATTCGGGCATCACTATGCGGCGCCTGCGTTGTGGGGGCTGATGGATGTTTACCCGGAGTTGGAGATCGAGATCAGTTTTGCCGACCGCATGATCGATCTGGTGCAGGAAGGCTTTGACCTCGCCGTGCGGATCGGCCCGCTGCCCGACACCGACCGCCTGAGTGCGCGCCGGCTGGGCGAACAATCGGTAGGCCTGGCGGCGTCACCGGCGTACCTGCAGCGCGTAGGACGAATTGAATCTATCGATGATCTGGCAGGCCATCGCGGCATCGCCTACAGAACCAACACCCCGCATCGTTCGAGAGTGGTTTCGCCGTTGGTGCTGGACGACCTCCAGGCCGTGGCCGATGCCGCCATCGCGGGCGTTGGCCTGGCCTGGTTGCCGAGTTGGTTGATCGCGCATTACGTACTGCGCGGGAGGCTGGAGGCGGTGTTGCCGGGCTACCGTGAACAGCCTTCGCCGATCCACGTGATTTGGCCGACCGCACCGCACATGCCAGCCAAGACCCGGTGCGCCATCGACGCACTGGTCGCGGCGACCCCGAGCTGCCTGGCGGGCAGTTAAAGTGGCGAGGGTTAGAAGGCGATGGAAGTCTGCACGTACACCGTGCGCGGTTCACCGACGTACTTGCCCTTGTTGTTGTCGTCGAACGAGCGGGTGAAATACTGCTTGTTGAAGATGTTTTTCACACCGACCGCGACGTTCAAGTCTGACAGTTGCGGGCCAAAGTCGTACGCGGCACGGCTGCTGAACAGCATGTAGCCAGGGATACGTCCGGTATTGCCTTCAGCATTTTCCTGCTCGGTATTGGCGTTGTCGGCGAACTGGCTGCTCTGGTAGCTGCTGTCCACATTGAGTTTCCAGCGACCTTCGGTGTAACCCACGCCCAGGGTGCCTTTGTGCTTGGACGAGAAGGGTACGCGGTTGCCTTTGTTCGGGCCGTCTTCGCGGATGGTCGCGTCGACGTAGGCGTAGCTGGCGTACACATCAAAACCGGCCAGCGCCGGGCTCAGACCGTCGAGGGCATAGTTGAAGCTGGATTCGATGCCTTGGTGGCGGGTTTGGCCGCGTGCGATCACCGAGTCATCGGTCTGGTTGCTTTCGTACTGGTTGTCGAAGTTGATCAGGAACGCGCCGAGTTCCGCCCGCAAGGTGCCGTCGTCGTAGCGCGTGCCGATTTCCCAGGTGCGGGCTTTTTCCGGTTTGACTTCGCCTTTGGGCACGCGCTTGGCCATCTGGCTGTACTGCACGCTGCCGAACGAGCCTTCGGTGTTGGCGTAGAGGTTCCAGCTGTCGGTCAGGTGATAGAGCACGTTCAACGCTGGCAGCGCGGTGTTGTAGCTGCCTTTGTTGTCGAGGTTGTTGATGTGGTCGACCTGCCGGGATTTGATCATTTCGTAGCGCACGCCCGGGGTGATGGTCCACTTGCCAATATCAATCCGGTCGTCGATGAAGAACGCGTTGGCTTCGGTACTGCCACGGGTGTCGCGGTCGTTCTTGCTGCTGGTGCTCGGAATTTGCTGGTTGGCCGCAATCGGCGTGGTGTAGCGCATCTCGTGGCCGGCTTCGTTGATATAGCGATAGCCCACGCCGACTTCGTGGCTGGTGTTGCCGAGGTCGAAGCCTTGGGCGAAGCGGGTTTCCAGGCCGCGCACCCAGTATTCGCGGGGCGACAGGGACAGGAAGCGGGTCTGGTCCAGGTAGCCGTTGCGCAGGGTGGTGGTGAAGAAGGTGTTCACGGTGAATTCGCGGCGGTCTTCCTGGTAGCGGTAACCGGCGTTGAACATCGTACGGCGCCCCCAGAATTTGTCGTAGGGACGGGTCGACTGATACGGGTCGGCCTTGTAGTCCTTGACGTTCAAGCCACCGGGCATATCCGCCTGGCCTTCGTAGTACTGCGCCATGGCGTTGAAGCTGTTGGCCTCGTCGAGCTGGTATTTGCCCTTGAGGATCAGGTCATCGATGCGCGTGTTGCTGTTTTCACGCCAGTCGCCGCCACGGGTGCCGGAGTACAGGAGCGCGCCGCCCAGGCCGTTGTCGGCGGTGCCGCCGGCCAGCAGGTTGGCGGTGGTCTTGAAACCGTCATGGCTCGAAGACGGGCTGGTTTCGGTCTGGAAACCGCCTTTGACAGTCGGTGTGTCCGGGATTGCGCGGGTCACAAAGTTGACCACCCCGCCGACGTTCTGCGGGCCGTAGCGCACGGCGCCGCCGCCGCGGACCACGTCCACCGCGTCCATGTTGCCCATGCTGATCGGCGCGAATGACAGTTGCGGTTGGCCATACGGTGCGAAGGGCACCGGGATGCCGTCCATCAGCACCGTGGAGCGCGACGCCAGGCGCGGATTGAGGCCGCGAATTCCGAAGTTCAGCGCCATGTCGTGGCTGCCGGTGCCATTGTTTTCCGGGGCGTTGACGCCGGGGATGCGGTTGAGCACATCGCGGGCCTGGGTTGCGCCCTGGCGTTCGAATTCATCGCGGCGGATCACGTCACGGGCGCCGGGATGTTCGAAGACATTGGTTTGCGCCGCATCGCCGAGCCAGTCGCCGACCACGCTGGAGGTGCCCAGTTCGAGGGTTGCCGGTGCACTGGCCGACTGCAGGCTGTAGGCATTGTCGCCCTCGGCGCGGGCTTGCAGGCCGGTGCCTTCGAGCAATTTTTGCAGGCCATCGGCGGCGCTGTAGTTGCCGCTCAAACCACGGCTCTGCATGCCGGCCGTGACCTCGGAGCCGAAGGAAATCAGCACGCCGGCCTCGCGACCGAATTGATTCAACGCGGCTTCCAGCGACGCTGGTGCGATGTGGTAAGGCTTGGCGTCGGCGGCCATTGCAGCAGGTAGTACGGTCAGGCTCAGGCTGGCGCCGAGTAGGAGTTGGCCCAAGGTGCGGGCAAGAAGCGTCGGTTGCTGGGGCATGAAGTGCGGTCCTGAGAAGGAAGGATCAAGGTGGCTTTCCTTCTCTGTCACGCGAGGTGTGGAAAACGGCTCACAACAATTGCAGATAATTTCAGGCTCGCGCCTCGACGGTCACCCAATAGCGGGTAAAGCGCCGCACCTTGACCGGCAGGCTGACGGTCAACAGGTCGAGAATGCGTTCACTGTCGTCCAGCGGGTAGCTGCCGGAGATCAGCAGGTTGGCGACCTGGGGGGCGCAATTGAGTTGGCCACGGCGATAACGGCTGAGTTCGCCGAGGAAATCTTCCAGGCGCATGTGGGCTGCGACCAGCATGCCATCGGCCCACGCGCCGCTGTTGGCGTCGGTGGCGCGCGGGGTGTCCCAGCCTTTGCGGGTGAAGTTGACCTGGTGCGCGGTGTCGACCGTCAGCGGCAGGCCGCTGTAGATATTGGGCATCACGTCGACGTGGCCGTCGAGGACCGCCAGTTGGGTGTGGTCGTTGAACTGGCGCACATTCAGGCGCGCCGCCTGGCTGCTGAGCAGACCCTGGCCGGTCAGCACGTTGAGCGGCCGGTTGCCTTTGGCGCCGGTCAGCAGGATCTCGCCTTCGAGCAGGCGGATCAGCCGCTGCTGGCCATCGAAATGCACATCCACCGCGCTGCCGGTATTGAGCTGCAACTGGCTGCCGTCGGCCAGTTGCACCTTGCGCCGTTGACCGACGGGGCTGCGGTAGTCGGCCGTGAGCGGCGGCAGGATATGTTGCTGGCGCAGGCTCCAGGCGGCGACCGAACCAGCGCCGAGGATCAGCAGCAGCTTGAGGGCCTGGCGGCGGCTGGTGGAGGTTGGCGCGTTCAACGCCGCATGGGCCAGGGGCGATGGCATGCCACGCAGGCGCTGGTTGACGCGTTGCATATGGTCCCAGGCGCGCTGGTGTTCACTGTGGGCATTCAGCCATTGCTGCCAGGCCGCTTGTTGGCGCGGGTTGAGGGCGCCTTGCTGCATTTCCATCAGCCAATGCACGGCCTGTTCGGCAACTTGGGTCGAGAAATTCATAGGGCAAAGTAGCAGCGCATGGCGGCTTTATTCAGGTGGCGTTTGACGGTGGCGATGGAGATGCCCAGCTCTGCGCCGATTTGCGCGTAGGTCAGGCCATCGAGTTGGGCCAGCAGGAAGGCGCGTTTGACTGGCGTGGGCAAGCCGTCGAGCAACTGGTCCAGCTCGACCAGGGTTTGCAGGATGATTGCGCGTTCTTCTTCCGACGGTGCCACGTGTTCGGGCAACTGGGCCAGGGCGTCGAGGTAGGCGCGCTCCAGGTCCTGGCGGCGGTAGAAATTGCACAGCACGCGCTTGGCCACGGTGGTGAGGAAGGCGCGGGGTTCGATCAATGTTGGCGTTTCACGGGCGCTGAGCACGCGGATGAAGGTGTCTTGCGCCAGGTCGGCGGCACTTTCCGGGCAGCCGAGCTTGCGTCGCAACCAGCCGGTGAGCCAGTGGTGATGGTCGGTGTACAAAACTTCGACGGTGTTGGACGGCTGCAACGCGATCACCCTTCGCTACGAGCATGCGGGCATTTGGCATGCTTTAGAGAACAAGAATTGTTCGCATTGTAGGTGGGCCGCTACGGTTCGGCAATCCGCCAGTACCGGCGTTTCATCCGTTCTTTTTTGCTTATGAGAATATTTATCATTAATATTGCGCACTGATGAACCTGGCGTCTCCCGCATGAAAAGCAAAACCTCACTTGCGCTACCCTACCGTCTGGCCGTCACATCGCGGGTGCTCGCGGCTGTCGTCGGCGGCTACCTGATGGCCTCCCTGGCCGCCATCTGCCTGGCATTGTGGATGCCCACGTCCCGCGCCGACGCGGTGATCACCGGGATGATGAGTTCGTTTGTGTTCTATCTGCTGGCGGTGCTCTGGTGCTTTGCATGCCGCACGGCCTGGCGCGCCTGGTTTGGCGTGATGTTGCCGAGTGCGGCGTTTGCCACCCTGGCGGGTGTGGGGTTGTGGATGGCGCGTCCATGAAAGAGGGTTTTCGCCAGGCCATGGCCTGGTTGCACACCTGGAGCGGGCTGATCTTTGGCTGGCTGCTGTTTGCGATTTTCCTGACGGGCACCTTGTCGTATTTCAAGGACGAGATCAGCCACTGGATGCAGCCCGAAGTGCAGGCTTATCCACTGGACAACGCGCGCAGCCTGGGCGTCGCGCAAACCTATTTGCAGCAGGTGGCGCCAACGGCCGCGCGCTGGTTTATCAACCTGCCGGATGACCGCGACCCCGCCTTGACGGTGATGTGGCAAGACAAACTCGACCCTGGCCGTCGCGGCAATTTCATCCAGAAAACCCTCGACCCGGTTACCGGCCAAGATGTGCAGGCCCGCGAAAGCATGGGCGGCGAGTTCTTCTATCGTTTCCATTTCCAGCTGCAAATGCCCCATCCCTGGGGCCGCTGGCTGTCCACCATCGCTGCGATGGTGATGTTTGTCGCGCTGATCACCGGGATCATCACCCACAAGAAAATCTTCAAGGACTTCTTCACCTTCCGCCCGCGCAAAGGCCAGCGTTCCTGGCTCGACGGGCATAACGCGGTCGGTGTGCTGGTGCTGCCGTTCCACCTGATGATCACCTACAGCAGCCTGGTGATTTTCATGAGCATGGTGATGCCGGCGCCGATCCTCGCCTCCTATTCGGGTGATACCCGCGCCTTTTTCAACGACGTGTTCCCCGCCACCAACAACGCGCCGGCGCAGGGGCAACCGGGCAAATTGCTGCCGCTGTTGCCGATGTACGAACAGGCGCGGGCGCAATGGGACGGTGGCCATGTGGGGCGTCTGGGGGTGAACAACCCCAGCGACGTGAACGCTTCGGTCAATGTGTTTCGGGCCAGTTCCGACAACGTGGTGCATGAGTTCGACAGCATCGTGTCGTTCAGCGGCACCAGCGGCGAACTGCTGCGCACCAGTGCCGGGCAATCGCTGCCGGCGATCATCGGCGGCAGTTTCTACGGCCTGCACATGGGCCAGTTCGCCGGGCCGGTGTTGCGTTGGTTGTACTTTATCTGCGGGCTGGCGGGCACGGCGATGATCGGCACCGGGCTGGTGATCTGGCTGGGCAAGCGCCAACTCAAGCACGCCAAGAGCGGCGTGATGCCGTTTGAACTGCGCCTGGTGGAGGTGCTCAACATCGCCAGCATGTCCGGGTTGATGATCGCCATAGCGGCGTTCTTCTGGGCCAACCGCCTGCTGCCGGTGGGCTTTGCCGAGCGCTCTGCCTGGGAAGTACAGACCTTCTTCATGGCCTGGGGTGTGAGCCTGCTGCACGCGGTCCTGCGCCGTGGCCGCCAGGGCTGGGTTGAACAACTGAGTGTCGGCGCGCTGCTGTTTGTCGCGATCCCGCTGCTCAATGCGCTGACCACTTCGCACCACCTGGGCGTGTCGCTGGCGACGGGTGATTGGGCCATGGCCGGTTTCGACCTGACGTGCCTGGCCAGCGGCGTATTCCTCGCCTGGGCCGCGTGGAAGATGCAGCACCGTGCTGCGCCCCAGCCCAGGGGCGAGCGGGCGCGTTCGTTGACCCTCAAGCAGGAGGCGAACTGAATGCTGCTCGCACTCTTGATGTGCTACGCCGGGTTCACTGCGCTGTGCCTGTCCACCGACCGTCACTATGGCGAATTGCTGCACAGCAAGCCGTCGCCCCAACGGCGCGTGGGGTTGCGGGCGGCGGGCTGGTTGCTGCTGGCACTGTCGATCTGGCCGGCCGTGGCGCTCGGTGGTTGGAGCCGGGGCCTGGTGGAGTGGTGCGCGGTGTTGATGCTCAGTGCGCTGTTGCTGGTGCTGTTGTTGCCGTATCGGCCACGGTTGGCCTTGATCCTGGCGGGCGTCGGCCTGCTGGCCAGCCCCGTCGCGGCCTTCGCCATCCTCTGAGCCACGCCCATGATGATCAGCACCCCACCGGAGTCCCAGGACAGCCAGCGCGCTGAATCAGCAGGCGGGCGTGCGCATTTCCTGCAGGTGTTTCTCTCGCAGCGTTCACAGATGGAAGCCTTGGTCAGCCGACGTGTCGGTTGCCGTGCCACGGCTGCCGACCTGGTGCAGGATTTATTCCTACGCTTCTGGCGCCGCCCGCTGGTGCAGGTCGAGGAACTCAGCACCTACCTGCTGCGCTGCGCTGGCAACATCGCCATTGACCACCTGCGCAGCGAAAGCGCGCGGGTGCGCAGCAGCGAAGGCTGGCTGCCCGAGCAACAGGATAATCAGGGTTGCGAACCCCAAGCGGCCTTGGAGGCGGGCAATGATCTGCGCCATGTCGAAGCTGCCCTGCGCAGCTTGCCGGAGCGCACGCGGCAGATTTTCCTGCTCAACCGCATTCATGGCCGCAAGTACGCGGAAATCGCCAAGGCCATGGGTCTGTCCCAAAGTGCCGTGGAAAAACATATGATGCGTGCCCTCGAAGCCTGCAAAGCCAGCCTTCGTGAGCCATCACCCCCACGCACGCCAGGGACAGCACCGTGAACCGCACCCCCACGCCCGACCAGGAACACGCCGCGCTGGCCTGGCTGAGCCTGCTGCACGACCAACCGAGCAGCGGCGACCAGGCCACGTTCAGCCAATGGTTGCGTGCCGATCCGGCCCACATCGAGGCGTACTCCCAGGCCCAGGTACTGTGGGAATTGAGTGAAGTGCCTGCGCGAAAATTGGCGGACGAGGATGCATTGGCCTTGCAGGGTTACCTCAAGGCGATGCACACCTCGAAGCGCTCGCGGGTTGTACGCGGGGCAGGCGCGTTGGCGATGGCCGCGTGCCTGCTGCTGATGGTGTCCATGGGCGCAGGCTGGCAGCCGTCGCGCTGGGTCGATGACTTTGGCGCCGACTATGTGACGGCGCCAGGCGAAGTCAAAACCGTCACCCTGGCGGATAAATCCCAAGTCACCCTTGATGCCGACAGCGCGATTGCCGTGGATTTCAGCCATGGCGAACGGCACATCCAGTTGCGTCGTGGTGCGGGGTTTTTCAGCGTGACCCACACTGGCGAGTCCTTTGTGGTGGAGGCGGGCAGCGGTGAAGCGCGGGTGCTCGGTACGCAATTCGAAGTGCGCCTGCAACCGGCGGGGGCGCAGGTGACGGTGCTGTCGGGGCGGGTAGGGGTGACGCCGTCCAGGCAGGGCCAACAGCAAGTTCTTACAGCCGGCCAGCAAGTGGCCTACACGCAAGGTGTGGCCGATGCCATGCACCCGGTGGACAGCGAATCGCGCCTGGCCTGGCGCGACGGCTGGCTCAACTACTACAAGGCGCCGCTGGCCGATGTGGTCAAGGATCTGGAGCGCTACTACCCGGGCCGCATCCTGTTGCTCAACGATGAGATGGGCAGCAAGCGCGTCAGTGGCAGTTTCCCGAGCAAGGATCCGCAGGCGGTGTTGAATGCGTTGCAGGCCGTGCTCGGGTTCGAGCAGCACAACCTGCTGGGTCACGTGATCGTGGTGCGCTGATTATTTCAGCGCCGCCATGATCTTCTCCGGGCTGAACTCACGGATCAGCGTGCCGTTGACGTCTACAAACGGAATCCCGCCGCCGCCCAGCGCCTCGTAGGCCTTGCGCGCCTGGGCGTCCTTTTCGATGTCGAACACCTGGTAGGGCAGGCCTTTCTGGTCCAGGAAGCGGCGGATCTGCTTGCAGTAGCCGCACCATTCGGTGGAATAGAGCACCACCCGCGCCGAGGCCCGGGTTTGTTCCGGCGCCACCTGGGACGGATTGAACACCCGCTCGATCTTGCCCCAGTTCTGGAACACCACCACCACCAGCAATACCAGCAGGACTTTCTTGAACACCCCGCCGAGCATCAGTTGCGGCGCTTGAGCTGGTCGGTCAGTTGGGTCGGCAAACCCTTGATGATCAGCGTGCCAGCCGCCTCGTCGTACTCGATCTTGTCGCCCAGCAAGTGCGCTTCAAAACTGATCGACAAGCCTTCGGCGCGGCCGGTAAAGCGGCGGAACTGGTTGAGGGTGCGCTTATCCGCCGGAATTTCCGGCGACAGACCGTAGTCCTTGTTGCGGATATGGTCGTAGAACGCCTTAGGCCGATCTTCATCGATCAAGCCCGAGAGTTCTTCCAGGCCCATCGGCTCGCCGAGCTTGGCCTGGCTGCTGGCGTAGTCCACCAGGGTCTTGGTTTTTTCGCGGGCGGATTCGTCCGGCAGGTCTTCGCTTTCAACGAAGTCACTGAATGCCTTGAGCAGGGTACGGGTTTCGCCCGGGCCGTCGACGCCTTCCTGGCAGCCGATAAAGTCGCGGAAGTACTCCGAGACCTTCTTGCCGTTCTTGCCCTTGATAAACGAGATGTACTGCTTGGACTGCTTGTTGTTCTGCCACTCGGAAACGTTGATACGCGCCGCCAGGTGCAACTGGCCGAGGTCCAGGTGACGCGACGGGGTCACGTCCAACTCGTCGGTCACTGCCACGCCTTCGCTGTGGTGCAGCAGGGCGATGGCCAGGTAATCGGTCATGCCTTGTTGGTAGTGGGCAAACAGCACGTGGCCGCCAGTGGAGAGGTTGGACTCTTCCATCAGCTTTTGCAGGTGCTCGACGGCGGTGCGGCTAAAGGTGGTGAAATCCTGGCCACCGTCGAAATACTCCTTCAACCAACCACTGAACGGGTGCGCGCCGGACTCGGCATGGAAGAAACCCCAGGCCTTGCCTTGTTTGGCGTTATAGCTCTCGTTGAGGTCGGCAAGCATGTTCTCGATGGCGGCCGATTCGGACAGCTCCGAATCGCGGGCGTGGAGAACTGCGGGCGTGCCGTCGGGTTTTTTGTCGATCAGGTGGACGATGCAATGACGGATCGGCATGGGCTTCTCGGCTGGTTGAAGGGGAGCGGTTGGCCTCCCCGAAAAGTCGCCCAGTGTACCGCACCCATTGGTCAAGACGCGCTTTCAAGGCGGTTTTGCCGCTCTCCGACATGGCATATGCCATTTTTTCACGGTTTAGAGCGATAAAGCTGACCAAATGGGTAGGTAGAAGCGGATATTTCCCCGTCTCTGTGCTAGTTTTGCCCCGTCTTACGCCAAGTCTCGGCGTTAAGCGTGCATTCAGCATCTGTCAGGTCGAACCAATCCCCGTTTCAAGCATCTATAACCCCGATCTTCGCGGTTATAGCCTGGGGTGCCAGACCTAGACGGTCGGGCTCGACGGCTGACACTGCACTCTGCAATCCATATGAATTTGATAGGGAAGGAACACCACAATGGCTATTACTAAAGACCAACTGATCGCTGACCTGGCTGAAGCAGTAGACGCACCGAAAACCACCGTGCGCGCTCTGCTGGACCAACTGAGCCAAGTTGTTGCTGACCAGCTGGAAAACGGCGGCGAAATCACTCTGCCAGGCGTTGGCAAACTGAAAGTGACCGAGCGTCCTGCCCGTACTGGCCGTAACCCTTCGACTGGCGCTGCCATCGAAATCGCTGCCAAGAAAGTTATCAAGCTGGTTGTGGCCAAAGGCCTGACCGACGCTGTTAACAAGTAAGACGCAGCAAAAAAAACCGTGCTCCGGAGCGATCCGGGCACGGTTTTTTGTTGCCTGCGATTTGTAGAGGCCCTGTAGTGAGCGGGCTTGCCCCGCGCTGGGTGGCGAAGCCGCCCCAAATCCCGTCACCTCGGTTTTCCTGACACACCGCGGCAGACCGTTTTAGGGCGGCTTCGCCCCCCAGCGCGGGGCAAGCCCGCTCACTACAGTTAGTCGCGGGCCCAGCGCTGGCGCCAGATCTGCTGCTCGTTCTTGGTCTGGAAGGTCCAGGCCACAAAGCGGCTTTGCTTTTGCCCCTGGGACATCTCCACTACCTGGCTTTCCAGCACGCCGGCTTTTTTCAGCGCGGTCTCGATGGCAGGCAGGTTCGACGCCTTTGACACCAGGGTGCTGAACCACAACACCTTGTGGGCAAAATGCGCACTCTCGGCGATCAACTGCGTCACAAAACGCGCTTCGCCGCCTTCACACCACAATTCGGCCGATTGGCCACCGAAATTCAGTACCGGCAACTTGCGCTTGGGATCGGCCTTGCCCAGGGCGCGCCATTTACGCTCGCTGCCCTTGGTGGCTTCGTCCATGGACGCGTGGAACGGCGGGTTGCACATGGTCAGGTCAAAACGCTCACCCGGCTCCAGCAAGCCCAGCAGGATCTGTTTGGGGTTGGGTTGCTGGCGCAGTTGGATGACCTTGCTCAAGTCGTTGGACTGCACGATGGCCTTGGCGGCGGCCACGGCGGTAGGGTCGACCTCCGAGCCGAGGAAGGTCCAGCGGTACTCCATGTAGCCAATCAGCGGATAGACGCAGTTGGCGCCCATGCCGATGTCCAGCACCTTGATGATCGAGCCGCGCGGGACCTTGCCGTCGTTGTTGCTGGCCAACAGGTCGGCGAGGAAGTGCACGTAGTCCGCACGCCCCGGCACCGGCGGGCACAGGTAATCGGCCGGGATGTCCCAATGCTGGATGCCATAGAAGGATTTGAGCAGCGCCCGGTTGAACACCCGCACCGCATCCGGGCTGGCGAAGTCGATGCTCTCTTTGCCATACGGATTGATGATCACGAATTTCGCCAGTTCCGGCGTGGTCTTGATCAGCGCCGGGAAGTCGTAACGGCCTGTGTGGCGGTTGCGCGGGTGCAGGGTAGCCTCTTTGCGCGGCGCGACGGGCTTGGCCGTGGCGGCGGTTTTAGGCTTCTTGCGTGCAGGCTTGGGTGTGCTGGGGGCGGTCATGATGATTCTGGTGTTGGCTCAAAGTGGTGGGCATTGTCACACATTCTCAGGGTGAACTCGGTTAAATGTGGGAGCGTGCTTGCTCGCGAATGCGGTACATCAGAAACAGATGCAGTGCCTGACACACTGCATTCGCCAGCAAGCCCGCTCCCACATCGATTGGGTTTTCAGGCCAAAAAAAAGAGGCCCGAAGGCCTCTTTTCTACATGGAATCCACCTTACAGGCTGGAAATCCGCGCATGTTGCTCCGCCAGTTTGCCCAGGGCCTGTTCAGCCTCGGCCAACTTGGCGCGTTCTTTGTCGATCACTTCGGCCGGTGCCTTGTCGACGAACGCCGCGTTGGACAGCTTGCCGCCCACACGCTGCACTTCGCCTTGCAGGCGCGCAATTTCCTTGTCGAGTCGAGCCAGTTCCGCGCCCTTGTCGATCAGGCCAGCCATCGGCACCAGCACTTCCATCTCGCCGACCAGTGCGGTGGCGGACAGCGGCGCTTCGGCGTCGGTAGCCAATACCGTGATCGACTCCAGCTTCGCCAGCTTCTTGAGCAGCGCATCGTTTTCGGCGAGACGACGCTGGTCTTCGGCACTGGCGTTCTTCACAAACACCGCCAATGGCTTGCCCGGCCCAATGTTCATCTCGGCGCGGATGTTGCGCGTGCCGAGCATCAGGGTCTTGAGCCATTCGATATCGCTTTCGGCCGCCTCATCGATGCGCGCTTCGTTGGCCACCGGCCAAGGTTGCAGCATGATGGTCTTGCCCTCGATACCGGCCAGCGGCGCGAGGCGCTGCCAGATTTCTTCGGTGATGAACGGCATGAACGGATGCGCCAGGCGCAGGGCCACTTCCAGCACGCGCACCAGGGTGCGACGGGTGCCACGCTGACGTTCGATCGGCGCGTTTTCGTCCCACAGCACAGGCTTGGACAGTTCCAGGTACCAGTCGCAGTACTGGTTCCAGATGAACTCGTACAAGGCTTGTGCGGCCAGGTCGAAACGGAACTGGTCGAGTTGGCGGGTCACTTCGGCTTCGGTGCGCTGCAATTGCGAGATGATCCAGCGATCCGCCAGGGACAGTTCGACGGCTTCGCCGTTCTGGCCGCAGTCTTCGCCTTTGTCCAGCACGTAGCGCGCGGCGTTCCAGATCTTGTTGCAGAAGTTGCGATAGCCTTCGACGCGGCCCATGTCGAACTTGATGTCGCGACCGGTGGACGCCAGCGAGCAGAAGGTGAAGCGCAGGGCGTCGGTGCCATAGCTGGCGATGCCGTCGGCGAACTCGTCGCGGGTCTGCTTCTCGATCTTCTTCGCCAGTTTCGGCTGCATCAGGCCCGAGGTACGTTTTTGTACCAGGGTTTCCAGGTCGATACCGTCGATGATGTCCAACGGGTCCAGGACGTTGCCCTTGGACTTGGACATCTTCTGGCCCTGGCCGTCACGCACCAGGCCGTGCACGTACACGGTCTTGAACGGAACCTGTGGCGTGCCGTCCTCGTTCTTCACCAGGTGCATGGTCAGCATGATCATCCGGGCGACCCAGAAGAAAATGATGTCGAAGCCGGTGACCAGCACGTCGGTGGAGTGGAATTTCTTCAGGAATTCGGTCTGTTGCGGCCAGCCCAGGGTGGAGAACGTCCACAGGCCCGAGCTGAACCAGGTGTCCAGCACGTCGTTGTCCTGTTGCAGCGCAACGTCGGCACCGAGGTTGTGCTTGGCACGCACTTCGGCTTCGTCGCGGCCTACATAGACCTTGCCCGACTCGTCGTACCAGGCCGGAATACGGTGGCCCCACCACAGTTGACGGCTGATGCACCAATCCTGGATGTCGCGCATCCACGAGAAGTACATGTTTTCGTACTGTTTCGGCACGAACTGGATGCGGCCATCTTCCACGGCAGCAATCGCAGGCTCGGCCAACGGCTTGGTGGACACGTACCACTGGTCGGTCAGCCACGGCTCGATGATGGTGCCGGAGCGGTCGCCCTTCGGCACTTTCAGGCCGTGGTCGTCAACGCTGACCAGCAGGCCGGCAGCGTCGAAGGCGGCAACGATCTGCTTGCGCGCTTCGAAACGGTCGAGACCGGCGTATTCGGCCGGGATCTTGCCGTCGATGCTGTCGTTCAACGTGCCATCCAGGTTGAACACCTGGCAGGCCGGCAATACGGCGGCGTTTTTGTCGAAGATGTTCAGCAGCGGCAGGTTGTGGCGCTTGCCGACTTCGTAGTCGTTGAAATCGTGGGCCGGGGTGATTTTCACACAGCCGGTGCCGAATTCCGGGTCGCAGTAGTCGTCCGCGATGATCGGGATGCGGCGGCCAACCAGCGGCAGCTCGACGAACTTGCCGATCAGTGCCTGGTAGCGCTCATCGTTCGGGTTAACGGCCACGGCGGCGTCGCCGAGCATGGTTTCCGGACGGGTGGTGGCGACGATCAGGTAGTCGTTGCCCTCGGCGGTCTTGGCACCGTCAGCCAGGGGGTACTTGAGGTTCCACAGGAAGCCTTTTTCGTCGTGGTTTTCCACTTCGAGGTCGGAAATCGCCGTGTGCAGCTTGGTGTCCCAGTTGACCAGGCGTTTGCCGCGGTAGATCAGGCCGTCTTCATGCAGGCGCACAAAGGCTTCTTTCACGGCTTCCGACAGGCCGTCGTCCATGGTGAAGCGCTCGCGGCTCCAGTCTACGGACGAGCCGAGGCGACGGATCTGACGGCTGATGTTGCCACCGGACTGGTCTTTCCATTCCCAGACTTTTTCCAGGAATTTCTCGCGCCCCAGGTCGTGACGGCTCTGGCCGGTGGCTTCGAGTTGGCGTTCCACCAGCATCTGCGTGGCGATACCGGCGTGGTCGGTGCCCGGCTGCCACAGGGTGTTGCGGCCCTGCATGCGGCGGAAACGGATCAACGCATCCATGATCGCATTGTTGAAGCCATGGCCCATGTGCAGGCTGCCAGTGACGTTCGGTGGCGGGATCATGATGGTGTAGGAATCGCCCGCGCCTTGCGGGGCGAAATAATTCTCGGATTCCCAGGTGTTGTACCAGGAAGTTTCGATAGCGTGCGGCTGGTAGGTCTTATCCATGCGCGGCGGGACCCTAGTTGGCATTTATTCAGGAAAGCCGGCAAGTATAACGAGGATGAGCCGTTGCGCGTAGAGCGAGGTGACGGGGCGAAGTAGAAAGTTGGTTCGCCCCGTAGGTAGCACGAACGCAGAAATGGTCTAGATGACCCTCAGTGTATAGGTAGCCCAACCGGAGACAG
This sequence comes from Pseudomonas sp. RP-B7, assembly GCF_059803535.1. Taxonomy (NCBI): domain Bacteria; kingdom Pseudomonadati; phylum Pseudomonadota; class Gammaproteobacteria; order Pseudomonadales; family Pseudomonadaceae; genus Pseudomonas; species Pseudomonas sp. RP-B7. The sequence goes on along the minus strand of NZ_JAPFHC010000028.1, from coordinate 685 downwards.
GCTGGTTTGCCGTGTTGTATTCGGCAAACTGGATCAAGGCGTTGCCTTGTGCGTCGGGCTGTAGCGGTGGATTGAGTGTCAAGCTCCAATTACCCGACGCATCTGCCTGTGCCTGGCCATGAAAGATGCTGCCGCTGGCGTTATAGAACCAGATGGTTGAGTAGGGCGTTGCTATGCCTTGCAGGTAAGGATTGTAGGCACTGACTGTGGTCGAACTGGTCAACACGGGAGCGCTTCCTGGCGGGCGGGGCGTAGTGCCTGGGACAGTGCCGCCTCCGCCACCGACGCTGCTGAGGGTCAGATTGGCGCCGGTCCAGGGAGAGATCTGCTGGCCGGAAGCGTTGTATTCAGCCAAGGCGATACTGACGTTACCGTAGGCGTCGATTGCCAATGGTTGGTTGGGGGTGAGGCTCCAGTTACCGAATTGATCGGCTCTGACCAACCCGTAATTTACACTTCCACCCGCGAGGAAAACCTGGACTATGGCATTTGGCGCAGCCACGCCTTGTAGCAGTGGCTGGCGGGAGTTGATGGTCGTTGAGCTGGTAAGCACTGGAGGGCTTCCTGGTGGCAGGATTGCACCGCCTGGGACAGTGCCGCCTCCGCCACCGACGCTGCTGAGGGTCAGATTGGCGCCGGTCCAGGGAGAGATCTGCTGGCCGGAAGCGTTGTATTCAGCCAAGGC
>NZ_JAPFHC010000027.1:0-93877 GCF_059803535.1 Pseudomonas sp. RP-B7 | reverse complement strand
CAGCAACACCAATCAACTGTGGGAGCGGGCTTGCCCGCGAAGGCGGCGTGTCAGCTTGCACATCAGTGCCTGATGCAACGCTATCGCAGGCAAGCCAGCTCCCACACAAGCCAGCTTCAACAGTTGATTTTTGGCGGTTTTAGAATTGGTATTCGGCGCCGGCACCGGCGTACCACGAGCGGCCGGGGGCGGCTTCGTAGTAGCGGTTGCTGCTGTCGCCGACGATCACCGAGCCGACGTATTGGCGGTCCAGCAGGTTGTCCAGGCGCAGGGTCTGGTGGAAGGTCCAGTGTTCGACCTTCTGTTCGAAGCGCGCGCGCCAGTTGAACACGCTGTAGGCCGGCGCGGCGCGTTGGCTGTTGGTGTCTTCGACGTAGACCTTGCTGCGGTACAGGCCTTCGATGGCGGTGCTGACCCAGTCGCGGGGCTTCCAGTTGAGTTCGGCGAACAGGGTGGTTTGGGGCACGCCGGGGAGGTAGTTGCCCTTTTCAATAGCCTTTGCGTTGTTGGTGAAGTCACTGTCGTAGGTGGCTTGCAAGCGGGTGTAGGCGAGGTTGGTGCTCCACTGTTCGCTGAGCTGGCTTTCAATGCCCAGCTCGAAGCCGCGGCGCAGGGTGCGGCCGGCGTTTTGGTAGCTGGTGCGGCCTTGGAGGGATTGGCTGATCACCAGCTCATCTTCTGTGGTGATTTGGAACACAGCAGCGTTGATCCGGGTGTCGTTCAGCTGTGCCTTCAGGCCCATTTCATATTGAGTACTTTCAGACGGTTTTAGGCCGAAGTTGAAGCCTTCGACATTCCCCGGTGCGTAGGCCAATTCAGCCTGGGTAGGCGTTTCAAAGCCTTTACCGGCACTGACGTAGCCGTGCAACTGCGGCGTGAAGGCGTACATCACGCTCATCGACGGGGTGTTTTTCTGATAGGTCTTGTTGCCGCTGGCGTCACCGTTGCTCAGGTGTTGATCGTCAACGTCAAGTTCCATGGTGCTATGGCGTACGCCAGCTTGCAGGGTCCAGTTGCCCAGAGCCCAATTGGCTTGAATGTAAGGGTCAAGGCTGCGGGCGGTGTCGATTTCATCACGACGTAGCTCGCCTTTCACACCAAGGGTGGTGCCGCTGTAGTTTTGATAGCCATGGCGACTGTCTTCGCTCTGGTCAAAGTCCAGGCCGGTGATGATCATCAGTTCGCCCGGTGCGCTCTCAATGGGTTGCATCCAGCGCACGCTGCCGCCGTAGAACTTGCGGTCGAATTGCACCACGCCGCCGCCGCGCTCGTTGGACGGCGTGCCCTTGGGAATCGACAAGTACTGAATCACACTCCGCCGCCCCGTATACGCATTCACTTGCAGCGTCGCCTCGCCGAAATACCGCTCGTAATTCATCCCCAACTGCTGATGATCGATGCTTTTGCGTGTGTTGTACGTCAACGCCCCGGTGGCTACCGAGCGCGGATCAGCCTTGTACGCTTCCCACGTCTGTCCCAGCGGGTCCTGCGTACCGTTCTGCTCCAGACTGCTGTAGATGAGCGCCAACTTGCTGTCGTCATCCGGCTGGAAATTGAGCTTGGCGAACGTCTGGTCGCGCCGTGCGCTGCTGTGGTCGCGGTAGCCGTCGGTGTCCATGCGCGAGGCGTCCAGTACGAAGCCTGCCCCGTTGGCGGCACCTTCGGCGCTCAGGTGGTTTTTGCTCAGGCCGTCGCTGCCCACCAGGGTTTCGGCGCCGATGCGCGGCGGGCCTTCGCCGTTGCGGGAGAACATCTGGATCACGCCACCGGCGTTGCTGCCGTACAGGGTGGCCGCGGGGCCGCGCAGCACTTCGATGCGCTCGGCGGTGTCGAGGTTGAACGTAGCGGCCTGGCCCTGGCCGTCCGGGGTGCTGGCGGGGATGCCGTCGGCGATCAGCTTGAGGCCGCGGACTCCGAACGCCGAGCGGGCGCCGAAGCCACGGGAGGAAATCTGCAGGTCCTGGGCATAGTTCTGGCGGTTCTGCACCACCAGGCCGGGTACGCGGGAGAGGGCTTCGGAAGCGTTGATGCCGAGCTGGCCGTCACTGATCTGCTCGCGGCTGATGGCGTCCACCGAATACGGCAGGTCAAACGTCGGGCTGGCGCTGCGTGAGCCGGTGACGACGCTGGGGTCGAGGACCAGTGGCAAATCGTCGCCCATCGCGAGGCCGCAAAAACCGAGCAAGCCGGCAATAAGAGGGAGGTGAGCAGGACCAGCAATTTTCATCAGACAACCAGGCAAAGTGCGGCAAACGCGGGATTCTAGCGATTCTTTCACTGTTTAACGAATCCTCTGGCTGCGCCTTTGGCTCCGTCTGACCTGACTCTAGACGCAATCCTACAGACTGCCCCCATCAGCTTGGCGCTTGCCGCTAACAGCTCCCCACTGGTTTTAAGCTATAATCCCGCCCTTTAGCTGTTTCCTGCCCAGGCGGGAAGCACACTTTTTTCAGGCGCGACCCGCCTGCATGCAGACTAAAAGAGGCTAGACCCCTGTGGCATTGACGATTCTTGGCCTGTCCGGCGCCCTTAGCCATGATCCTTCCGCAGCCCTGTATATCGACGGCAAGCTGATCGCGGCCGCCGAAGAAGAGCGCTTCGTACGCGACAAACATGCAAAGAACCGCATGCCCTACGAATCGGCGAAGTTCTGCCTGGAACAAGCCGGTATCAAGCCCTCCGACGTTGACGTAGTGGCGATCCCGTTCGCCCCGATCAGCCTGTTCGGCGAGGCGCGCTGGCACTACGCCAAGCGTTACTGGTACGCCCCGGACCGCGCCCTCGACGCGATCCTGATGGGCAACCGTCGCTACAAGCGCTATCGCAACAAGATCGTCTGGTGCCTGGAGCAACTGGGCTTCGATCCGAAGAAAATCAAGATCGAGCCGGTTGAACACCACCTGGCCCACGCTTCCAGCGCCTACCACTGCTCCGGCTTCCAGGAGAAAACCGCGATCCTCGGCATCGACGGTAAAGGTGAGTACGCCACCACGTTCTTCGGTTATGGCGAGAACGGCAAGATCCACAAGATCAAGGAATTCTACGATCCGGACTCCCTCGGCGGCCTGTATGGCGCGATCACCGAGTTCCTCGGTTTCGAGATGCTCGACGGCGAGTTCAAGGTCATGGGCATGGCGCCGTACGGCGACGCCAGCAAATACGATTTCTCGCGCCTGGCCTCGTTTGAAAACGGCGAGCTGGTGATCAACACCGACTACGCCAACGTCATCGGCCTGCGTCGCTACAAAGAGAAGGGCAAGGGTTTCTACTTCTCGCCGAAACTGATCGAGTGGCTGGGCCCGAAACGCGAAGGCGACATCGCCGACGAGCCTTACATTCACTACGCCGCCAGCATGCAAGCACTGTTCGAAAAGCTGGCCTTGCAGATGATCGACCACTACCTGGGCGACATCCTCAAGGACACCGGCAAGCTGGCCTTCGCCGGCGGTTGCGCGCTGAACGTCAAGCTGAACCAGAAAATCATTGCCCGCGACGACGTGAAAGAGCTGTTCGTGCAGCCGGCGTCCGGCGATGCCGGTACTGCGGTGGGCGCGGCGGCCTACGTGTCCCACGCCCGGGGTGTGCCCGTGGAGAAGATGGAACACGTCTACCTCGGCCCGTCCTACAGCAACGAAGACGTGATCGCGGCGTGCGCCAAGCACGCGAGCAAGCCGGTATGGCGCAAGATCGAGAACATGCCTAAACGCATCGCCAAGATCATGGTCGACGGCAACCCGGTGGCCTGGTTCCAGGGCCGCATGGAGTTTGGCCCGCGTGCCCTCGGCGGTCGTTCGATCATCGGTTGCCCAAGCGCAACCGGCGTGGCTGACCGTATCAACCACCAGATCAAGTTCCGCGAGCGCTGGAGGCCTTTCTGCCCGTCGATGCTCGACACCGTGGCCCCGCAGATGATCAAAGTCGATCACCCGGCACCGTTCATGACCTTCACCTTTGAAGTGTCGGAAGAGTGGAAGACCCGCGTGCCGGAAGTGGTCCATGAAGATGGCACTTCCCGCGCCCAGGTGCTCAAGCGCGAATACAACCCGCGCTACTACGACATGATGAAAGAGCTGGAAGTGCTGACCGGCAACGGCGTGTCGCTGAACACCTCGCTCAACCGTCGTGGCGAAGCGATGATCTGCTCGCCGAAAGACGCGCTGGACATGTTCTTCGGGTCCGACCTGCAGTACCTGATCATGGAAGACATCCTGGTGGTCAAGGACGGCGTGGACCCTTATGACTCGCTCGGCTGATCGCCACGTCCTGCAGTTCTGCCACGGCTATGACGGGCCGTTCCTGGACTGCGCGCGGCAGTACGCCAGTTTGTTCGCAGGCTCCGGCTACAAGGTGACCACGGTGTTTCTCACCGGGGTCGCCGACCCTGAGGTCGCGGCCGGTTGCGCCTCTGATGAAGTGTTGTTCATGGAGTTCAGCTCCAAGGCCATTCGTGGCTTGAAGCTGGGCGCCATCGCCGAGATGCGCAAGATTGCCGCATCGCGCAACTTCAGTTTCTGTATTGCGCACCGCGCCAAGCCGATCTACGTCGCCTTGCTCGCCACGCGTTTGCAGGTGATCGGCGTGCATCACGCCTTTAGTGACTACCAACGCCGTGGCCGCCGCCTGTTCGCTTCGATTTTCCGCAAGCGCCTGAGCTTGCTGGGTGTCTCCGACGCCGTGCGCGACGACATCCGCCGTTGCCTGCCGAACTGGCCGGCGGCGCGCATCCAGACCTTGTACAACCGCATCGATGTCGAGGCCATGCAGGCCCTGCAAGTCTCGAAGGACGAGGCGCGGGACGCCCTCGGGCTCTCGCCGGATGAGTGGGTGGTCGGCAACGTCGGCCGCCTGCACCCGGACAAGGACCAGGCCACGCTGCTCAAGGGCTTCGCCCTGGCCTTGCCTCGGTTGCCCGCCGAAAGCCGCCTGGCGATCCTCGGCACCGGCCGCCTGGAGCAGGACCTCAAGGAACTGGCGCGTGAACTGGGGATTGCCGACAAGGTCCTGTTCCTCGGCCAGGTGCCGGATGCGCGTCGCTATTTCCGCGGGTTTGACGTGTTTGCCCTGAGCTCCGACCACGAGCCGTTCGGCATGGTGCTGCTTGAAGCCATGGCCGCCGGTGTACCGTTGCTGGCCACCGCTTGTGGCGGCGCGAAGGAAGTGGTCGAAGGCGTGGGCATCCTGTTCCCCTTCGGCGACGCCGAGCACCTGGCCCAAGGCCTGGAGCACCTGGCCGCGATGGATCAACACCAGCGACGCCAGTGCGCCGAGTTGATGCTGGAGCGTCTGCACGCGCGCTTCTCGGATCAGGCGGTACGCACTGCTTTCTGGCAACTGCCACACGTTATTGAACTGACCGCGAGGGCTTGATGCTCAATCGATTCCAAGGCTGGCGCGAGCGCGGCTGGACCGTCGTCGATGCACCTGCCTACAGCCAGGCCTGGCAGCGTTTTGGCGGCAGCGTCGCGACGCATCCGCAAGTGATCGAACGCCTGGCCGGGCTGGCGGCTATTCCGGTGCGCTACCTGGCCTGGGAACAGGCCGGTGAACTCAAGGCGTGCATTGCCACCTGGGGCCGCGACTTGGCCTTGTCCAAGGACGTGCTCAAGCGCAGCGGCAAGAAAGGCCTGTTCGACCTGGGCAATGCCGAGATCATCCTGCCGGCCGCTGCCGATGCGCAGGCGCCACTGCGCCAGCGTGGGCGTTACCTGTCGGGGCTCAATGAAGGCCGTTTCACGGGGCTCAAGCCCCAGGCCGAGCAGTTGGCCATGGCGCGCACGCCCGAAGACTTGTCGAAGAAATTCCGCTACAACCAGCGCCGCGAACTGCGCCTGTTGGAGGAGGCGGGCGGGGTGGTGCGGCCGGTCAGCGAGTTTTCCAGTACTGAGCTGGCGTCGATCTACTGCGACTTGTTCCTGCGCCGCTGGGGCTTTGTCGCAACGGGGGCCGAGCGTTTGGCCGAGGTGATTGAATTGCTGCGCGAGTGGTTGATCGGCTCGGTGATCTTCCTCAACGATGCGCCTATCGCGATCCAGTTGGTGTACCGGGTCGAGTCGCCAGAGTGGATCAGCGTGGAGTACGTCAACGGCGGGGTCGACCCTGAAACCCGTGCCTTCAGCCCCGGCAGCGTGTTGAGCTTTCTCAACACCCAGAGCGCCTGGGAACAGGCCCGCGAAGTCGGTAAGCCGCTGCGCTTTTCGTTTGGGCGTGCCGACCGCGAGTACAAGGACCGCTGGTGCAACCCTGTGCAGGTGTTCAGCTCATGACTCGCAAGCAGCAATTGCTCAAGCGCCATCGGCGCAACAAGCGCATGGCGCTGTTGATTGGTGTGTTGCTGCTGGTGTTGATCGGCATCTTGGTGGCCTGGTGGTTGCCGTTGCTGTTGGCCGCGCTGGCCTGGGTCGCTCACGAAGCGTGGTTTGCCGACCACCTGTTTTATGCCCCCAACGAAGACTATCAATACCGCTTCTCGGCCGATGCCGAGTTACCCGGCGTGCGCCTGGAGAACGGGCGCTTGTTGCTTGATCAACCGGTCGCCGCAGACGCCACGCTGGTGCTGGCGATCACAGTCAAAAGCACCTGGCTGGGACGCTTTCTCGACCCGAACATTGCCCTGGGTGACGACCGCCAAACCTTTGAGCGTGGGGTCAACGGCGTGCGTTATCTCAACCTCAGCGGATTGGCGCTGGATCAGTTGCAGCTGCGTGGTCGCCATTGTCGCCTGCTCGGCACACCGCGCCTGTGGGCCTGGACCCAGCCGGATTACAGCACCCAGCGTGTGATGGTCATCGCGCCCCACGCCGACGATGCCGAACTGGCAGCTTTCGGGCTCTACAGCCAGGCGCAAAAGCCGTGGATCGTCACCCTCACGGCGGGTGAAATCGAAGCCGAACACTATCAGCAGATGGGCCTGGACACGGTCGAAGCCGCGCGCATCAAGGGCCGCCTGCGCGCCTGGGACAGCATCGCCGTGCCGCTATGGGCGGGCGTACCCCAGGCGCACTGCGTGCAACTGGGTTATTTCTGCCTGCAATTGCAAGCCATGCAGGCCGCGCCAGCCCAGCCCTTCGCCTCCCGTGAAGCCGAGCTGAGCGATGTGCGGCCGTTTCGCCAGTTCAATCCGTTCCCGCTGCCGTCGGATAGCGACGGCTTGCCGACCTGGAATAACCTGCTGGCCGACCTGCGCGCGGTGCTGTTGATGGCGCGCCCTGAAGTGATCGTGCTGCCGTACTCGGCGCTGGACCCGCACCCCGATCATATCTGCGCGCAGAACGCCGTCATGCAGGCCTTGCAAGGCCTGGAGTGGCAGCCAACCACGCTGCTGGGCTACGCCAATCATCTGCATGACAATGACCGCTGGCCCATGGGCGACGCTGGCAGTGGCATAGCCTTGCCGCCGCTGTTCGATGCAACCCAGGAGCTGCATCCGTGCAGCCTGCCGCTGACGTTGGCGCAACAGCGCGACAAGGCCATGGCACTGGGCATGATGCACGACCTGCAACCCGCGCCACCCTTCAAGCGGCGTGTCCGGCGGTTGTTGCAGCGTGTACTGGCCGGGCGCGCGCGTTCGCCTTACGGGGAGAACGAGTTCTTCCGCAAGGCGGTGCGGCGACATGAGTTGTTCTGGCGTTTGTGACCTGTGAAAGGAAGAGCATGAAAGTTTTATTTCTGGTGCAGAAAGAGCAGCGCGCCATCCTCGATCGTCTTTACGAAGGCATCGCCGAGCATTGCGAATGCGATACCCGCTGGCTGAGCAGCGCCGAGCAACGCAATCTGCGCGGCTACTTTCGCCGTGAGGTCGATGTGACCCGCTACGACCGTATCGTGTTCTTCCTGCGTTTCAAGCAGGAAATCCGCCAGGCCGGTTTTATCCGTACGATCCCCAATCTGGTGATCCTCGAACACGACGCCTACCAGAACTACATTCCCTGCAAATACACCGGAAAATTCAGCGCCCATTACCGCCGTTTACCCTGGGCGCGGGTGATCAGCTCGGGCTTCATGGTGACCGAGCGCCTGCGTGCGGAAGGCTTCGACGCGGTGTTCGTGCCCAAGGGCTACGACCAGGCGCTGTTGCAGCCGCAGGCGCGTGAGCGTGACATCGAGCTGGCGTTTGTCGGTAGCACCAATAGCGTGGCCTACAGCGGGCGCAAGGCGTTGCTCGATGAGCTGGCACGGGTCGAGCCGCTGGTGGTGACGCGTACCAAGTCGGGTGAGGAATACTGTGCGACGCTCAACCGGATCCGCTTTTTTGTCAGTGCCGACGTGGGCATGGGCGAATACATGATCAAGAACTTCGAAGCCATGGCCTGTGGTTGCGTGCTGCTGGCGTTTGACCAGGGCGAGGCGGAAAACCAGGCCCTGGGTTTCAAGGACAAGGTCAACGTAGTGTTCTATAAAGACATCCCGCAATTGCAGGAAAAACTCGCCGAGTTGCGCGCCAACCCTCAGTTGGCGGCGGATATTGCGCGTAAAGGCCAGGAGCTGGCTGTCAGCCAGTTTAGCTTTGCACGTATCGGCCAGCGTATTGTCGAAGTGCTGCAGCCACCTCTGCGGCCACGTGCGCCGTTGAGTTTGCTGGAAACGCTGCGCCTGAAACTGGGCGTGTAACCTCTGTCAGGCCGTCGATTGCGGTCATTTTATTGTTGGTGCCCACGTGCGATTTTCCGAACAGAGCGACATCACCCTTGTAGTGACCAGCTGCGGTCGCTTTGATCTGTTAAAGCGCACGCTTGAAAGCTTCGACGTGTTCAACACGGCTGACATCCGCGAGGTGTTCATCACCGAGGACTCCGGTGACGACGCGGTACGCCAGGCGATTCCGGCCCATTGGCAGGAACATTGCACTTTCTTCGTCAACCGCCCGAAGCTGGGGCAGTTGGCATCCATCGACCTGGCCTACGCGTCGGTGAAGACACCCTATATTTTCCATTGTGAAGATGACTGGGAGTTTTACCGCCCGGGGTTTGTCGAGGACTCCAAGACGGTGTTGGAGCTGCGCCCGGATGTGCTTCAGGTGTGGTTGCGCAACTTTGTCTATGACTTGCAGGTGCACAGCCCCTATATCCATCTGGGGCCGCGTGAGCTGATCGGTGGGGTGCCGTGCTACCCGCTGATCTCCGACAAGCCGGAGTGGCAGGCGTTTTCCCTGAACCCCGGTTTGCGCCGCCTCAAGGAGTACGCGTTGTGCGCGCCTTATGCCGGGTTCGAGGGCGAGAAGGGCTTGTCGCGGCGCTATGCGCAGTTGAACTTGATGGCCGTGACCCTTGAGGGCGATGCGGTATTGCACACCGGCTTCGGCTTGCATGTGTCGACCTCGGCCGAGCGCTTGAACAAGGCCAAGCGCAAGCGGCGCGAGCGGATCAAGCTGGTCGCCATGCTGTTGTTGGGCCTCGCCATCGGCTGGCTGGTCAATTGAGTTGCATGCACGCCTCCAGAACACCGCAGAAGGTTCGTATTATTCAATGAGCATCCTCAACGTCATGTGGGCCGGTGGTACTGCATTCGCTTCCGTGCAGAAGGTTCATCAGCAAGTGCTTGGCAGCGTCGACTGCGGTGCAGCCGTGCATACCTGGCTGCTTCAGGGCGGTGCACAAGCTGGAGATGGGGCGCTGGAATGGAATCTCTCATCGGCTCAGCTCAAGGGCCGTCACCTGTGGGCGTTGCTGCTGCCGCGCATGCGCGCGCGTTTTCGACGGGCGCTGCCGCAGGACGTGAAGGTCGTGCTGCTCGATGGCGTCGGCGTTGCGCGGGTGTTGTTGCCGGTGCTCAAGACCGTACCCGAGGTACGTGCTGTGGTGCTGTTTCACGGTATGACACGCCTGCGTCGCACGGATCGCAAGCTGTTCGAGCAATTCTCCGAGGCCCGACTGACCGTGGCAGCTGTGTCGCAGACCCTGGCCGACTCGTTGCAACGCGATTTGCATCGCCCGGTGGCAGTGCTGCGCAGCGCCTTTGACCCCAGCGCGTTTTGCGCCGCGATGCTGTCCCGCGAGCAGGCCCGCGCGCAGTTGGGCCTGGCCGCAGACAACGCTCCGGTGCTGGGCGCCGTGGGGCGCCTGGTGGGCAGCAAGGGCTTTGCCTGTTTGCTGGATGCGTTTGCCGCCGTGACCTCGCGTCGGCCCGAGGCGCGCTTGGTGATCATTGGCGAAGGCACTGCGCGTGCGGAGCTTGAAGCGCAGATCGAGCACCTTGGCTTGCGCGGCAAAGTCTTCATGCCGGGGCACCTGGCGGACGCGGCGACCCTGTATCGCGCATTTGATTGGGTGGCGATACCGTCTTCGGAGGAGGGGCTTGGGTTGATCGTGCAGGAGGCCGTGATGGCCGGTGTGCCGGTGCTGACCAGCGAGCTGGCGGTGTTCCGCGAGCAATTGGCGGACGCTGGTTGGTATGCACCGGCTGACGCTGTCGACGCCTGGACGCAACTGCTGGAGCGCGCTTTTTCAACCAGCCCGCACGTCGCCGTGGCGGCTCAGTTGGCGGCGCTGGCGCCGGAACAGGCCTGGCAGGACTTCACCGCCACCGCCCGCCGGCTGCTCTCACCCCGGTAGTACGGCTTGTTCGAGCGCTTGCATCGGAAAGCGTTCGTTCAGCTTCTCGCGCGCAATATAACGGGCGAAGTGCTGCAGGTTGCGCTTGACCAGCGCCGGACTCAGCGGCGCACGCAGGAAGCGCAGGTCGGCCACGTCGATCAGGCCCATCTGGTTGTCCGGTGTCACGACAATGTTGCCCAGGTGCAGGGAGCGGAAGTAGATCCCGGCGCCATGCAGGCGGCGAATCAGCGTCACCAGCGGTTCCAGGTTCTGCTCCCAGTCAAAACCTTCCTTGTTGGCGATCTGGCGCAGCGTCTCGCCCGGTAGCGGGCGATACAGCACGGCGGTCATGCCGGGCGCGTCCAGCTGGAAGCTGTCGAGTACGGTGAGGGTGGGAATGCCGCGTTGTTGCAACCCGAGCGCGTTATCGATGAAACGCTTGGAGTACGGGCGAAACAAGGCGGAAGAAAAAAACCGCTTGCGACGAAACAGTTTAAGGATGTTCCCGTCCGTCAGCAGGTAGACTTTGGGCCCATAGCTGTCCTTCTCCAGGATTCTGGCGCCTTCAATCATCGTGTTTAGAGCGGCTTGGGGAAGCCTTGAACATTGCATCGTCAGGAAGCCTTGTGGGAGTCGCGGGCACATGAGTCGGCAATGATGCCGAAAGTTTTGGGTTTTAACCATGCCGGGGTGGCAGGTTGGCCGTAGTATTAGGAGCGGATGATGCAGGCAAGTCGTTGGGCGCAAGTATGGATGGGGTTCGGGTTGCTGTGGTTTTTACTGGCAATCGCCTTTGCGCCGACCAATAAGATCTATCAACAGGGGCTGACGCTGTTCTTGTGGCTGCCGGCCATGGTGTTTGCCTGGTCTGCCCGTGAGCAGCTCAAGCAGGTCTGGCAGGCTCAGCGTTGGGTCTACCTGGCGCTGGGCGTAATGGCGGCCTGGGGCTTGATCAGCCTGCTGTGGACCAATGCCGAGGACCCTTCCCGCGAAGCCAAGCGTCTGCTGTATATCGGCGTATTCCTGCTGTTCTTGCCGGTGCTTGCCCAAGGGCGCACCGAGCAGGTGGTTCGCCTGATGCAATGGGGCGGCTTTGGCCTGGCGTTGTCGTCGCTGCTGGCGATGGTCAAGTTCTATGGCCTTCAAGGCAATGCCTGGGACGCTCGTCTTGAAGGGTTGGGGCAGCTGTCCCATCCGATCCTGGGCGCGTACGTCATTGGTCTCGCGGCTGTGTGGATGCTGCACTGGATGCCTCGTGGGCGCTGGATGCAAGTGGCCTTCCTGGCGGCGATCGGGCTGCTCGGCCTGTTTGTCGTGGCGAGCCAGAGCCGTGGTGCCGCGCTGGCCTTGCTGTTGAGCGTGGTGGCGATGCCGCTGTGGAGCCGCGACCGACGCAGTACGGTGATCGCGATCGCCGCAGCGGTGGCGGCGGTGGTGGTATTCGTGTCGATGCAATCGTTGATGCTGTCCCGTGGCGTGTCGTTCCGGCCGCAGATTTTCATGGTGGCGCTGCAGATGATTGGCGAGCACCCTTGGACCGGTCTGGGCCTGGGTGGTAATTACAACGTGGTCTGGAATGAGTTCCGCTTCGACCATTCCCACAACCTGTTCACCCACGTCGCCATCGAACTGGGCCTGCCGGGCCTGCTGCTGTGGTGCGCGGTGTGGTTCGGCGTGCTGTGGCAAGCCTGGAAAGTGCGTGACACCCATTACGGCAAAGGCCTCATCGGCATGTGGGTGTTCTCCACCCTGGCGATGCAGTTCGATGCGGCCAACCTCACCGGCACCCCGCGTGCCGAGTGGTTTATCACCTGGCTGCCGATCGCGCTGGTCAGCGTGTCGGTCTGGGCTCGGGCCAAACCCGGCGCTTGTGATAAAGTTGCCGCCCTACCTAATCAGTGAGCTCAACAATGAGTGACGCACCGCCTAAAGCGGAACAGGAATCCAGCCTGAAAATTTATTTCAGGCTGCTGGGATACGTGAAGCCGTACATCGGCATGTTCCTCGTGAGCATTATCGGGTTTGTGATTTTCGCATCCACCCAGCCCATGCTGGCCGGGATTCTCAAATACTTCGTGGATGGCCTGAGCAACCCGGACGTGGTGTTTTTCCCCAGTGTTCCGTACCTCAAGGACCTGAAACTGCTGATGGCCGTGCCGCTGCTGATCGTGCTGATCGCCGCGTGGCAGGGGCTGGGCTCTTTCCTGGGCAACTACTACCTGGCCAAGGTCTCCCTGGGGCTGGTCCACGATTTGCGGGTGCAGTTGTTCAACAAACTGCTGGTCCTGCCCAACCGCTATTTCGATACCCACAGCTCCGGGCACCTGATTTCCCGCATCACCTTCAACGTGACCATGGTCACCGGCGCCGCCACGGATGCGATCAAGGTCGTGATCCGCGAAGGCCTGACGGTGGTGTTCCTGTTCGGTTACCTGTTGTGGATGAACTGGAAGCTGACCCTGGTGATGCTGGCGATCCTGCCGATCATTGCCATGATGGTCGGCAGCACCAGCAAGAAATTCCGCAAGCAGAGCAAGAAAATCCAGGTGGCGATGGGCGACGTGACCCACGTGGCCTCGGAAACCATCCAGGGTTATCGCGTGGTGCGCAGCTTCGGTGGGGAGACCTACGAAGAGCAGCGTTTCGCCAAGGCGAGCATGAGCAACACCGAAAAGCAGATGCGCATGACCAAGACCGGTGCGGTCTACACGCCCATGCTGCAATTGGTGATCTACACCGCGATGGCGGCGCTGATGTTCCTGGTGCTGTTCCTGCGGGGTGACGCGACCGCCGGCGACCTGGTGGCCTATATCACGGCTGCGGGCCTGCTGCCCAAGCCGATCCGCCAGTTGTCGGAAGTCAGCTCGACGATCCAGAAGGGCGTCGCCGGTGCCGAGAGCATCTTCGAACAGCTGGACGTGGTGCCTGAAGTCGACACCGGCACTGTGGAAAAAGAGCGGGTCAGCGGCCACCTTGAGGTGCGCAACCTGAGCTTCACCTACCCCGGCACCGAGCGCGAAGTGCTCAAGAACATCAGCTTCATCGCAGCGCCAGGCCAGATGGTCGCGCTGGTCGGGCGTTCGGGCAGTGGCAAGTCCACCCTGGCCGCGCTGATTCCGCGTTTCTATCATCATGAAGTCGGCGAGATCCTGCTTGATGAAGTGGAAATCGAGGACTACCGCCTGCGCAACCTGCGCCGCCACGTGGCCCAGGTGACCCAGCACGTGACGCTGTTCAACGACACCGTGGCCAACAACATCGCCTACGGCGACCTGGCCGGCGCGCCGCGTGAAGACGTCGAAAAAGCTGCCCGTGATGCCTACGCCATGGACTTCATCGCCGAGCTGCCCAAGGGCTTGGACACCGAAGTCGGCGAAAACGGCGTGCTGCTCTCCGGCGGTCAGCGTCAGCGTCTGGCGATTGCCCGTGCCTTGCTGAAAAACGCACCGCTGTTGATCCTCGATGAGGCGACCTCGGCGCTGGACACCGAGTCCGAGCGGCATATCCAGGCCGCCCTGGACAAGGTCATGAAGGGCCGTACGACCCTGGTGATTGCGCACCGCTTGTCCACCATCGAGAAGGCTGACCTGATCCTGGTGATGGATCACGGTGAAATCGTCGAGCGTGGCACCCATGCCGATTTGTTGGCCCTGGGTGGCTACTACTCGCGTTTGCACGCCATGGGGCTGGACGAGCCGGCAACGGCCAACATCGTCTGACCGACCGGGGCGCGCAATGCGCCCCGTTTTTGTTCAAAAAGTGAGCAGTTGCGCGGTCGGATGTCTTACAGATAAAGCTCTCGAACTAGGCAGCGCCCACCCTGTGCTAATATCGCGCCCCTGTTCATTTTGTATGTGGGTTGCTCCATGAAGTTGTCCATGCCGCGATTCGATCAAGCCCCTGTCTTGGTGGTCGGCGATGTCATGCTCGACCGTTACTGGCATGGTGGTACCTCACGGATTTCCCCTGAGGCGCCGGTACCGGTAGTCAAGGTCGAGCAAATCGAAGACCGTCCAGGCGGCGCTGCCAACGTTGCCCTCAATATTGCCGCCCTCGGCGCCCCGGCCTCCCTGGTCGGCGTGACCGGCGATGACGAAGCCGCCGACAGCCTGGCCAACAGCCTGCGCGGTGCCGGCGTGCGTGCGCTGTTCCAGCGCATTGCCCATCAGCCGACCATCGTCAAGCTGCGGGTCATGAGTCGTCACCAGCAATTGCTGCGGATCGATTTTGAAGAACCCTTCGCCACCGACGCCCTGGCCCTCAGCGGTCAGGTCGATGCGTTGCTCGAAGGCATCAAGGTGCTGGTGTTGTCCGATTACGGCAAAGGCGCCTTGAAGAACCACCAGGCACTGATCCAGGCCGCCAAGGCCAAGGGCATTCCGGTGCTGGCCGACCCCAAGGGCAAGGATTTCTCGATTTATCGCGGTGCCAGCCTGATCACGCCGAACCTCAGCGAGTTCGAAGCCATCGTCGGCGGCTGCGCCGATGAGCACGAGCTGGTGAGCAAAGGCGCGGCATTGATGGCCGACCTCGACCTTGGCGCCTTGCTGGTGACCCGTGGCGAGCACGGCATGACCCTGCTGCGTCCGGATCATCCGGCGATGCACCTGCCGGCGCGGGCCCGTGAAGTGTTCGACGTCACCGGCGCCGGCGACACCGTGATCTCCACCCTGGCCGCCTCGATTGCGGCCGGCGAAGAACTGCCTCACGCCGTGGCCCTGGCCAACCTGGCGGCGGGCATTGTGGTCGGCAAGTTGGGTACGGCGGCCATCAGTGCACCGGAACTGCGGCGCGCCATCCAGCGTTCCGAAGGTTCGGAGCGTGGCGTGCTGGGGATCGAGCAATTGCTGCTGGCGATCGACGATGCCCGCGCCCACAACGAGAGCATTGTGTTCACCAACGGCTGCTTCGACATCCTGCATGCTGGCCACGTGACCTATCTGGAACAGGCGCGCGCCCAAGGCGATCGCCTGATCGTCGCGGTCAACGACGACGCGTCGGTCAGCCGCCTCAAAGGCCCGGGCCGTCCGATCAACAGTGTCGACCGTCGTATGGCGGTCCTGGCTGGCCTGGGCGCGGTGGACTGGGTGATCAGCTTCGCTGAAGGTACCCCGGAAAACCTGCTGGCCCAGGTCAAGCCGGACGTGCTGGTCAAGGGCGGCGATTACTCCGTCGACCAGGTGGTCGGTGCCGACATCGTCAGCGCCTATGGCGGCACGGTCAAAGTGCTGGGGCTGGTTGAAAACAGCTCGACCACGGCCATCGTCGAGAAGATTCGCAACAATGAGTAAGTGTGTCCTGATAACCGGCGGTGCGGGCTTTATCGGCTCGCACCTGGTCGATGCGTTGTTGGCCAAGGGCTACGGCGTGCGCGTGTTGGACAACCTGTCCACCGGCAAGCGCAGCAACCTGCCGTTGGATAATCCGCGGGTCGAGTTGCTGGAGGGTGATGTCGCCGACGCCGAGCTGGTCGCGCGTGCCGCGGTCGGCACGGCGGCGGTGGTGCACCTGGCGGCGGTGGCCTCGGTGCAGGCATCGGTGGATGACCCGGTCAGCACGCACCAGAGCAATTTCGTCGGTACGCTGAACGTGTGCGAAGCCATGCGCAAAGCGGCGGTGAAGCGCGTGGTCTTCGCCTCCAGCGCGGCGGTGTACGGCAACAATGGCGAGGGTGCTTCGATTGACGAAGAGACCACCAAGGCGCCGTTGACGCCCTATGCGTCCGACAAATTGGCCGGCGAGCATTACTTCGACTTTTACCGTCGCCAGCACGGTCTGGAGCCGGTGATTTTCCGCTTCTTCAATATATTCGGGCCACGCCAGGACCCGTCCTCTCCGTACTCCGGAGTGATCAGCATCTTCAGCGAGCGCGTGCAGCAGGGCGTGCCGATTGCCGTGTTTGGCGATGGCGAGCAGACCCGTGACTTCATGTATGTGGAAGATCTGGTTGACGTGTTGGTGCAAGCCATTGAGGCGCCGGACGCGCCGTTGGGGGCGATCAATGTGGGCTGGAACCGTACCACGACGCTCAAGCAGGTGTTGCAGGCGCTGGAAGACATTGTCGGCAAGTTGCCCGCAGTGACTTACGGCCCGGCGCGTTCTGGGGACATTCGCCACTCACGGGCGAATAACCAGCGGTTGTTGGCGAGCTTCACACTACCCGAACCGACCCCGCTGAAGGTTGGCCTGGAACGCTTGCTCAACGGCTGACGCAATCATAAATGTGGGAGCGGGCTTGCTCGCGAAGGCGGTGTACCAGTCTATTCCTGTGCTGGCTGATCCACCGCTTTCGCGAGCAAGCCCGCTCCCACATTTGGATTTGCGCCGGGCTTGGCATTGGAGTGGACTCGCTAGCTGCTGGCCTTCTTCTTCGGCGTTATCTTGCGCAGCACCCGCTGTGCCAGGCGCTTCAACTTCGACTCTTTCTCCGGCTCCGCCAAGCCCTGCTGGCGCAGCCAGTCCTTCCAGCGAATCCGCTCGTCACGTACCAGCCAGCCTTCCTGCTGGGCAAAGCTTTCCGCAAGGAACAAACCCCGCGTGCTGGCTGGGTACAGCTGATCTTTTTTGACGGTGTACAGCTCGGCCAGCGGCTGGCCGTCTTTCAACGGCATCAGGTACAGGTCCGGGCGCTGGCGGTCGAGGCGCGCCACCAACTGGTCGCCTTCCAGGCGCTCGTCCACATGGAACAGGCTCAGGGACTTGGCTTCCTTCGGCACTTCCAGGCGCAAGTCGTAGATCAATTGCAGTGACGCCGTGGGCAGGTGCACATAGGCCCGTGGGCGTTCGATCAGCTGAGTGGTCGCGCAACGCACCGGGCGAGCTGCGCCGGACAGCGGGCTGAGGCGAAACGGCAGTGCTTCGCGGTAATGCAGCGCGGCGGAGTAGGGCGCCGGCAGCCAGGTGTCGTTGAAGCGCCCGCCGAGCCAGCCTTCGGGCGTTTCCAGCAGGCACTCTTCGGCGATTTCCTGGATGGCGGTGTGCAGCGGCAGGTTCAGTTCGTGGGCGGGGACGTAGCCGGAGATCAGCTTGAGTACCACGTCGCCACGGTCCTGGCGTCGCTGGCGTACCAGCACCCAGTAGTCCTTGTTTTGCCAGTGCAGGGTCAGTCGTACCGACACGCCGAGGTTCGCCAGTTCCAGCACGAAACGCTCGGGGTCGGCCACCTCCACCGGCTTGCGCCGTTGCAGGGTCTGGGCGAAGTTGAGCGGCATGCCGACGCTCTGGTAGTTCAGTCCTTCGGGGGTGGCTTCGACGTGCAGCGGCAGTGTCTTGAAGTTGCTGGGGTTTTTTCGTATGAGCGTGCGCGCCATGTCGGCTCCTGCTTGCGACTGGGTCGGCCGCGTCGGCGGCATCAGAGTTGACGAATAACCTGGGCAGCGGTCGCCACGTTATGGGCCAGGTGCAGCGGATTGATGGTCCCGACAATAGCACTGGCAACGCCCGTTTGCGCAAACAACAGCATGAAACTGGCACGTATTGGATCCATTCCAGGCTCCAGGCAAACGTGGCCACTGGCCAGGGCTTTTTTCACCAGGATGCCTTTGCCGTGGGCGGCCGCATAGTCAATGACGGCTTTCTCGGCCTGTTCGTTCAAATTGTAGGTGACCATCGCGCAATCGCCCTGCTCCAGAGCCTTCACGCCGCCTTCGACGGTTTTCCCGGAAAAACCGAAACCGCGGATCTTGCCTTCCTGTTTCAGCTCGGCGAGGGTCTGGTAGACCTCGCAGTCGTTGAGGATATGCAGGTCGTTGCCGTCGGAGTGCACCAGCACCAGGTCGATAAAATCCGTTTCCAGTCGTTTCAAGCTGCGTTCAATCGACAGTCGAGTGTGGGCCGCGCTGAAATCGTGGCGGGACACGCCATTGTCGAATTCCTCGCCGACCTTGCTGACAATCACCCAGTCCTTGCGCTGGCCGCGCAGCAGCGGGCCCAGGCGCTCTTCGCTGCGGCCGTAGGCGGGTGCGGTGTCGATCAGGTTGATGCCCAATTGCTGGGCCTGACGCAGCAGCATCCGGGCTGCGTCGTCATCTGGAATCTGGAAGCCGTTGGGGTATTTAACCCCCTGGTCACGGCCCAGCTTGACGGTGCCCAGGCCCAGCGGCGACACCAGCAGGCCGGTGCTGCCCAGGGGGCGATGCAGGTCGTGCAAGGTCGGCAGGCTCATGGCAGCAGTTGCTCCCAGGCCGGTACGCCGATAGCGGGCTTTGGCAGCTCGGGCAGCGGCTCGCTGGCGGCTGGACGGATGCCATCACGTTCGAAGCTGTTGATCACCCGGTCGGCGAAGTCCGGCGCCAGTGCCAGTTTGGTCGGCCAGCCTACCAGCAGGCGGCCGTCCTCAAACACGAAGGCGTTGTCGGGGCGGCTCAGACCCGTTTGCAGCGGCTCGGCGCGGTCGACGCGCAGGGTGGCCCATTGGGTCTGGCTCATGTCGATCCACGGCAGCAATTGCGCCAGCTCTTTTTGCGCCGTTGCGATCTGTTCTTCAGGCTTACGTGCCACGCCATCGGCCTCGGCAATGTCGCCGCCCATGTACCAGACCCAGTTGCCATCGGCGGCCGGGTGGGTGGTCACGGTGAGGCGCGGCTTGGTGCCGCCGCCCAGGCAGTGGGCGTACAGCGGCTTCAGGCCGGGGCCTTTGGCGATGATCATGTGCAGCGGGCGTTTTTGCATCGCCGGCTTGCTCAAGCCCAGGCTGGTCAGCAGGTCGGCGGTGCCGCCACCGGCGCTCAGCACGATGCGCTGGGCGCGGATCTCGCGGCCATCCACCTTCAGGCCCACCAGCTTGTTGCCGTCCAGCAGCGGCTCGATGCGCTGCCCGGCGAGCAAGCCGTCGCCGGCCAATTGGGCCAGGCGTTCGATCACACTGGGGACGTCCACCACGAGTTCGGCCAGGCGATAGACCTTGCCCTTGAAGCGGCGATCTTGCAGGGCTGGGGGCAGGTCGTCGCCCTTGACCTGGTCGACACGGCCGCGCACGGCCTTGCTGGCGAAGAAGCTGGTGAGGTTGCCGGCGAGCGTGCCGGGGGACCACAGGTAATGGGCCTGGGAGAGCACGCGCACGCCGGTCAGGTCCAGCTCGCCATTGCCCGCCAAGGCTTCACGCCAGCGGCGCGGCATGTCGGCGATGGCTTCGGAGGCGCCGGTGAGGGCGCCGTGCAGGGCGTATTTCGCGCCGCCGTGGATGATCCCTTGGGACTTCACGCTTTGCCCGCCACCCAGGGTAGCGTTTTCCACCAATACCGTGGAAAACCCCTGGCGGCGCAGGCGCGCATTCAGCCAGAGGCCGGCAACCCCGGCGCCGACAATCAGGACGTCGGTGGAAATAACGGATGGCATGGGCGACCTCAGTGTTCAAGACAAGAGGCGCAGTATACAGGCTGTTGCGTGGTGGTCAGTGCCCGGCGGTTTTCGAAAACAACTGGATCACCACCACACCCAGCACAATCAGGCCCATGCCGAGCATCGCCGGCAGGTCGAGTTTCTGCCCGTAGATGAACAGCGCTGCGACGCTCACCATCACGATGCCCATCCCGGCCCACACCGCGTAGGCCACGCCCACCGGCACGGTGCGCACCACCAGGGTCAGCATCCAGAACGCCACGCCGTAGCCGACGATCACCAGTAGCAGTGGGATAGGTGTGCTCCAGCCCTTGATGGCTTTCATCGAAACAGTGGCGATCACTTCCGAGCAGATGGCGATGGCCAGGTAGTAGTAGGCAGGGTTCATGGGTAATCCTCGGTGTGAACCGCGTTTGATAATGTCGCCATTTTAGGGCTTGGCCAGATGGGGTAAAGTCATTACCTATCTGAATTGGAGATGGGTTGAAGCATGAGCGTGCAATGGAACCTGGAACAGATGCGCCTGTTTGTCAGCGTCGCCGAGCAGCGTTCGTTTTCGGCGGTGGCGCGCGGGCAGCGCAAGGCGCAGTCGGCGGTGAGTAATGGGATTGCGCTGCTGGAGGCCGACCTGGGCGTCAGCCTGTTCGAGCGTAGCAGCGGCCGCCAACCGCGCCTGACCGAGGCCGGCACGGTGTTGCTTGAAGAAGCCCGGGAAGTGCTGCGCCAATGCGAGCGCCTCAACGGCCGGGCGCTGTCGTTGATGCGCGGCGAAGAAGCCTGCCTGCGCCTGGCCCAGGATGAGGCGATGCTGTATCAGCCGGTGCTGGACAGCCTGGATGCATTGGCCGGGCAGTTTCCCAACCTGGAAGTGCAGATTTCCAGCGCCGCCCAAGGCGATGTCGCACGCAAGCTGGTGGAGCGCAAAGCCGACCTGGGCATGTTGTTCTATCATGATCAGATCCCCGAGGCGCTGGAGCGGCGGGTGGTCGGCAGTGTGGAAATGGTCACCGTCTGCGGGCGCAATCACCCGTTGGCTCGGCAGAAAACCGTGGACTGCCAGGGCCTCGCGCAATACCGCCAACTGCTGATGTCGACCCAGACCAGCGTCTACCCCGGCAGCGAAGCTGCCAGCCCACAGGTGTGGCGTGCCGACAGCTTTTACGTGCTGGCCGAATGGCTGACCCGTGGCCTCGGCTGGGCCTGGCTGCCGCGGCATGTGGTGCAATACCCGACCTACCAGAACCAGATGGTCGAACTCGACAGCGAATGGACCCCGCCAGCGTTGGTGGTGGAGTTGGTCTGGCGCCGCGACGAGCCCCTCGGCCCGGCCGCACGTTTTCTGGCGGAACGTTTTGCCGAGTGTCTACGGGCGATTGACTGAAAAAGCCGATAAACTCCGCCGCCATGAATAGAACTCTCTACAGCTGTCTGTTTTACCTGGCGCTGCCGTTGGTGGCTTTACGTCTGTGGCTGCGCGCGCGCAAGGCCCCGGCCTATGCCAAGCGGGTGAGCGAACGTTTCTCCTATGGCTTGCCGGTGTTGCAGCCGGGCGGGATCTGGGTGCATGCGGTGTCGGTGGGCGAGAGCATCGCCGCCGCGCCCATGGTGCGCGGGTTGCTGGAGCGTTATCCGACGCTTGCAATCACCGTGACCTGCATGACGCCCACGGGTTCCGAGCGCATCCAGGCGCTGTTCGCCAACGAGCCGCGCATCCAACACTGCTACCTGCCCTATGATTTGCCTTGCGCCGCCAAGCGCTTTCTTGATCGCGTGCAGCCGAAGCTGGCGGTGATCATGGAAACCGAGTTGTGGCCCAACCACATCCACACCTGTGCCCTGCGCGGTATTCCCGTGGCGTTGGCCAATGGGCGGCTGTCGGCACGCTCGGCCAAGGGTTACGGGCGTTTCGCCAAGCTCACCGCGCCGATGCTGGCAGAGATGAGTCTGTTGGCCGTTCAGACGCAAACCGAAGCCCAGCGCTTTTTAAGCCTCGGTGCGCGTCCGCAAGCCGTTGAAGTGACCGGCTCGATCAAGTTCGACCTGACCATCGACCCCGAACTGCCGCAGCGCGCCGCCGCTTTGCGCGAACAATGGGGCGCCAGTGAGCGTCCGGTGTGGATCGCCGCCAGTACCCACGAAGGCGAAGATGAAGTGGTGCTCGCCGCCCATCGCCAGTTGCTCGACAGCTATCCCAATGCGTTATTGATCCTGGTGCCGCGCCATCAGGAGCGTTTCGGGCCAATGTTCGAGTTGTGCGGGCAACAGGGATTCGCCACGGTGCGCCGTTCCACGGGCGAACCCGTCACCTCGCAAACCTCGGTGTTGCTCGGCGATACCATGGGCGAATTGCTGTTTCTGTATGCCTTGGCCGACAGTGCCTTTGTCGGCGGCAGCCTGGTGGCGACTGGTGGGCATAACCCGCTGGAGCCGGCGGCGTTGGCCAAGCCGGTGATCATGGGGCCGCACGTATTCAACTTCCTCGAAATCACCGCGATGATGCGTGAAGGCGGGGCGTTGCGGCAGGTGGATGATGCCGAAGGGTTGGCTGAGGCGGTGCGGCAGTTGTTCGAGTTGCCGCAGGATGCGCGCAGGATGGGGCAGGCGGGGCTCAAGGTGATGCAGGCGAACCAAGGTGCTTTGAAGCGTTTGCTGGATGGTTTGAGCAGACTCATCACCCACTGACAATAGAGGTCAAATGTGGGAGCGGGCTTGCTCGCGAAAGCGGTGGGTCAGCCTGCACATGTGGCGACTGATACACCGCCTTCGCGAGCAAGCCCGCTCCCACACAAGCCAGCTCCCACATTGGTATTGCAGTGTTATCAATATCCCGGTCGGGCTTTTAGCTGCTCGGCAGCAGCCTTGGCCAGGTCCGGCGGCAGGAAGTCGCGATCCGGGTTGTAGTCCGCTTTCAGATAACGCGCCAGATCCTGCAAATCCCCCGGGTTCAACGTCCCCGCCGCCTGCTTCAAGCGCAGGTTGTCGAGGATGTAGTCATAGCGGCTGTTGTTGTAGTTGCGCACCGACGAGTACAGCTGGCGCTGCGAATCCAGCACATCGACGATATTGCGCGTACCCACCTGATAGCCGATCTCCGTGGCTTCCACCGCGCTCTGGTTGGAGATGATCGACTGGCGACGCGCCTGCACCTGTTCTACATCGGTGTTCACCGCGCGGTGCAGGTTGCGTGTGTTTTCCACCACCTGGCGGCGCAGGCCTTCGCGTTGCTGCTCGGTCTGGTCCAGGCGCGAATAGGATTCGCGCACTTGCGAGCTGGTCAGCCCGCCGCTGTAGAGCGGGATGCTCAGGCGCAGGCCAATGGTGCGTTGGGACACATCGCCGCCGTACGGCACCGGCAACTGGTTGGGGTTGCTGAAGCCGAGCGCATCGTTATCGCCTTTTTCGTACTGCGCCACGGCGTCGAGGGTCGGCGCGTGGCCGGCCTTGCGCTGCTTGAGGGTTTCTTCGGCGGCGGTGACAGCGTAGTTGCTGGCCAGCAGGTTCAGGTTTTGGCGCCCGGCGGTTTCGACCCAGGATTTGGCGTCGTTCGGCAGCGGCGGCAGTACCGGCAGGGTGTGGACGATGCCCTGAATCGAGTTGTACTGGCGATTGGTCAGGGTGATCAGCGCTTCGAACGCGTCTTCTACCTGGCGCTGGGCGAGGATGCGGTTGGCGCGGGCAGTGTCGTAGCTGGCCTGGGATTGCAGCACGTCGGTCTTGTCCGACAGGCCGACGTCGAAGCGTTCGTTGGACTGGTCCAGCTGGCGCTTGAAGGCATTTTCTTCGGCCTTGGTGGAGGCCAGGTTGTCCTGGGCGCGCAGCACGGCGAAGTAGTTTTCGGCGCTTTGCAGGATCAGGTTCTGTTCGGTGGCCGAGAGTTGCAGCGCGGCCTGTTCGTTGACGGCTTCGGCGGCTTGCAGCTGGAACCAGCGGTCGGCGCGGAACAGCGGCTGGCTCAAGGTTGCGCGCCACGAATGCGCATCGCGATTGGCAGTGCCTGATGGCTGCGAGAGCTGGGTGCGCACGTTGTTGCTGTCGGCACCGGCCGACAGGTTCGGCAGCAAACCGGCGCGGGCCTGTGGCACCACTTCTTTTTGCGCGCCGTATTGGGCGCGGGCGGCCGCCAAGTCAGCGTTGTTGTTTACCGCTTCCTGGTAGACGCTGACCAAGTCAGTGTTGGCGGACAAGGGCGCTTCTGCTGCCCAAACCATTCCATTGGTCGCACAAGACACGGCAAGAGCCAGTGAGAGTTTGCGCAGCATGAGGCGTTCCCTGATCAAATATTACGGCGATAATTTGTCGGCCAAGGCTACGGCCGCAGCTTCAGAGCGTCAAGCCTTGGAGCCGTACCGAGTGTAGTGGCGCGATCACGGCACAACAATCCTGCAATTGCGCCATTCATCATGCTGAATGCACCGCCATTGGCAATTTGCCTACGCCATGGTCTAGACTGGCCGCGTTCTTGTCGGGGTGCCTTGTTGGAAGGCTGAGATCGGTAAATACCGGATCCCGTTGAACCTGATCAGGTTAGCGCCTGCGTAGGGAACAAGATTTCTCGTCACCCGGCGAGTCCTCTTGTGCTTCGTCCGGGATGCTGTTCGACAATCGAACAGCCCTCGTGCGCCAAGCACAGCACTGGTTCCAGTGCGTCCGTCCGTCACAGGTTCGCTCCGACAAAAATCCACCGCCTGGATAAAGAGTTGGAGAGCCCGTGATGAGTACAAAACCAAAAAACACCGTGCACCTGAGTGAATCGGCCAAGGTTGATTCCGGCTCCGTGCAACCCTTTACCCGCTCGCAGAAAATCTACGTACAGGGCTCCCGCCCGGACATCCGCGTGCCGATGCGCGAGATCAGCCTGGACGTGACCCCCACCGATTTCGGCGGTGAGATCAACGCGCCGGTCACCGTTTACGACACCTCCGGCCCCTACACCGACCCCAACGTGATCATCGATGTGCGCAAAGGCCTGGGCGACGTGCGCTCGCCGTGGATCGAAGTGCGTGGCGACACCGAACGCCTGCCGGGCCTCAGCTCGCACTTCGGCCAACAGCGCCTCAGCGATGCCGAGCTGACCGCACTGCGCTTCGCCCACGTGAAGAACCCACGCCGCGCCAAGGCCGGCGCCAACGTCACGCAGATGCACTACGCGCGCAAAGGCATCATCACCGCCGAGATGGAGTACGTTGCCATCCGCGAAAACATGAAGCTCGAAGAAGCCCGCGCCACTGGCCTGCTCGACCAGCAACACGCCGGCCACAGTTTCGGCGCCAGCGTGCCGAAGATCATCACGCCTGAGTTCGTGCGCGAAGAAATCGCCCGTGGCCGCGCGATCATCCCGGCCAACATCAACCACACCGAACTGGAACCGATGATCATCGGCCGTAACTTCCTGGTGAAGATCAACGGCAACATCGGCAACAGCGCCCTGGGTTCGTCCATCGAAGAAGAAGTGGCGAAACTGACCTGGGGCATTCGCTGGGGTTCGGACACCGTGATGGACTTGTCCACCGGCAAGCACATCCACGAAACCCGCGAGTGGATCATCCGCAACTCGCCAGTACCAATCGGCACCGTGCCGATCTACCAGGCCCTGGAAAAAGTTGGCGGTGCCGCCGAGGACCTGACCTGGGAGCTGTTCCGCGACACCCTGGTGGAGCAGGCCGAGCAAGGCGTCGATTACTTCACCATCCACGCCGGCGTGTTGCTGCGCTACGTGCCGCTGACCGCCAAGCGTGTCACCGGCATCGTCTCCCGTGGCGGCTCGATCATGGCCAAGTGGTGCCTGGCGCACCACAAAGAGAACTTCACCTACACGCATTTCGACGAAATCTGCGAAATCATGAAGGCCTATGACGTCAGCTTCTCCCTCGGCGACGGCCTGCGCCCGGGCTCGATTGCCGATGCCAACGACGCCGCGCAATTCGGCGAGCTGGAAACCCTTGGCGAGCTGACCAAGACCGCCTGGAAGCACGACGTGCAAACCATGATCGAAGGCCCTGGCCACGTGCCGATGCAGTTGATCAAGGAGAACATGGACAAGCAGCTCGAATGCTGCGACGAAGCGCCGTTCTACACCCTCGGCCCGCTGACCACCGACATTGCGCCGGGTTACGACCACATCACCTCGGGCATCGGTGCGGCGATGATCGGCTGGTTCGGCTGCGCGATGCTTTGCTACGTCACGCCGAAGGAGCACTTGGGCCTGCCGAACAAGGATGACGTGAAGACCGGGATCATCACCTACAAGATCGCCGCGCATGCGGCTGACCTCGCGAAAGGCCATCCGGGCGCGCAGATCCGTGATAACGCCCTGAGCAAGGCGCGCTTCGAATTCCGTTGGGAGGACCAGTTCAACCTCGGCCTGGACCCGGACACCGCGCGTTCGTACCACGATGAAACGCTGCCGAAGGATTCGGCCAAGGTCGCGCATTTCTGCTCGATGTGCGGGCCGAAGTTCTGCTCGATGAAGATTACCCAGGAAGTGCGTGAGTACGCCGCCAACCAGCGCATTGACGCGGTGGATGTGGAGGTGGCCAAGGGCTTGGCGGAGCAGGCCGAGCGGTTCAAGCAGGAAGGTAGCCAGTTGTACAAGAAGGTCTGATCCGGGATTGGAGGTGCCTGTACCGGCCTCTTCGCGAGCAAGCCCGCTCCCACATTTTGAATGTATTCACAGTTCAAAATGTGGGAGCGGGCTTGCTCGCGAAAGCAATCTCCCAAACAAAAAATGCCCCTCAGAGATAACACCCTTGAGCATTCAACCGAGTACCTACTCCCCTGATATAGCCGTGCCGAGCGACAAAAGAGTCTTCGGCGCCCGCGACCTGTTCTCCCTGTGGTTCTCCCTCGGCATCGGCCTGATGGTCCTGCAAACCGGCGCCTTGCTCGCACCGGGCCTGGGCCTGTCCGGCTCGCTGCTGGCGATCTTTCTCGGCACCCTGGTTGGCGTGTTGCTGCTGGCCGCCGTCGGCGTGATCGGTAGCGACACCGGCCTGTCTGCCATGGCCGCGCTGAAACTCAGCCTCGGCGCCAAGGGCGCGAGCCTGCCGGCGTTGCTCAACCTGCTGCAACTGATCGGCTGGGGCTCGTTCGAAATCATCGTGATGCGCGACGCCGCCAGCCTGTTGGGCACGCGGGCGTTCAGCGAAGGCAGCCTGCTGGCCAGTCCGTTGTTGTGGACGCTGTTTTTCGGTGGCCTGGCGACCTTGCTGGCCGTCAGTGGGCCGCTGACCTTTGTGCGCCAGATCCTGCGCAAATGGGGCATCTGGCTGCTGCTCGCCGCATGCCTGTGGCTGACCTGGAACCTGTTCGCCAAGGCCGATCTTGGCGCACTGTGGGCCCAGGCCGGCGATGGCTCGATGCCGTTTGCGGTGGGTTTCGACATTGCCATCGCCATGCCGCTGTCGTGGCTGCCGCTGATTGCCGATTACTCACGCTTCGGCAAGCGCGCCAAAAGCGTATTCGGCGGCACCGCGCTGGGCTTTTTCATCGGTAATTTCTGGCTGATGAGCCTGGGCGTGGCCTACACCCTGGCGTTTGCACCAAGCGCTGAAGTGAATGCGCTGCTGTTGGCCTTGGCCGGTGCGGGCCTGGGGATTCCGCTGTTGCTGATCCTGCTGGATGAGTCGGAAAACGCCTTTGCCGATATTCACTCGGCGGCGGTGTCCAGCGGCATCCTATTGCGCCTGAAAGTCGAGCACCTGGCCCTGGCGATTGGCGTGATCTGTACGCTGATCGCCTGCTTCGCGCCTTTGGCCCAGTACCAGAATTTCCTGCTGCTGATCGGTTCGGTGTTTGCGCCGCTGTTCGGCGTGGTGCTGGTGGATCACTTCATTCTGCGCCGTCGTGGCCCGGGTCTGGTCGCCGCTCTGCGTTGGCCGGCGCTGCTGGCGTGGTTGGGGGGCATCGGCACTTACCACCTGCTGGCCAACCTGTATCCGGATGTCGGCGCAACCCTGCCGGCGCTGCTGCTGGCAGGGCTGTTGCAGTTCATCCTCGGGCGCGTGTTCAGCGGCGCGCAGGCACCCATTCAGGCTTGAGGATACCGTCCAGGCGCGAGTAGGGGATTTGCAACTCGACGTGGCCCAGGGCGTAAGGCGCGATGGTGGAGGTGGGGTACTTGAGGATCACCCCACCGTAGGTCAGTGCCACGTTCGGGGTTTTCTGGAAGGGGTAGGTCTTCACGAACTCCGGTTCCAGGCTCAGGCGGGTGCTGATCAGCCAGCTGTTGTGGGCCACCTGGGCGGCTTTCCAGAACGCGTCCTCTTTGCCGGGCAGCAGCATGTCGGTCAACGTCAGGGCCTTTTGTTGCTGGCGCGAATAGTTGATGAACCCGCGGCCCGGCTCGCCGTGGGTAACGCCCTGGTCCAGGTAGCTGGACAGCTCGATGATCACCAAGCCGTCATGCTGCTCACGTACCTTGGCCTGCAAGTACATGCTGTTGCGCGGCGCGGCGGTGCGCAGGAATTGCTCGCGATAGGTCTCAAGGCTGGTCGGCAGCGGGTCGTTCGCGTTGGTGCGGGTCATTTCCAGCAGGCGCTGTTCGATCAGGGCGTCCAGCTTGGGCTCCTTGGCGAAGTGCACGGTGTCGATGTTCACCAGTGGGCAATCGGCGCTGGCACAACCGGCCTGGCTTTGCTCGGTGGTGTCGCGGGTGGCTTCCAGCGGCGTGCGCCAGCTGGGTTGGAACAGGCTTTGACAGGCGCCGAGGGTCAGTGCGATGCAGGCCACGGAGGCGATTTTTAAAAGCGACATGGATGTCCTTCGTCTATCGATAAGAGCGAAATTGTGCAGGTTCGACTACCGGCATGGCCGTCAGTTCGCCACTAAGCTGAATAGAGTGAGTTTGACGTTCGCCGTCTATCCCGGCAACTGGAAAGGGGCTGCACCAACGGGCGCGAGCGCGTTAGGATGGCGCGAATTGCACAGGCTTAACGAGGCAGGATATGACGGATACAGCGAAATCGACGCCGAGCGCGGTCGAGATTGTTCAGCGCGACAATGCCTATCAGGGCTTCTACAAGCTTGATCGGGTGCAATTGCGCCATGAAAAATTCGACGGTGGCATGAGCCGTGTGATCAACCGCGAAGTTTTCGTTCGTCATGACGCCGTGTGTGTATTGCCCTACGACCCCCAGCGCGACGAAGTGGTGTTGATCGAACAGTTCCGCGTCGGCGCCCTGGGCCGTACCGACAACCCCTGGCTGATCGAGATGGTCGCCGGCCTGATCGACAAGGATGAGGCGCCGGAGGAGGTTGCACACCGCGAAGCCGAGGAGGAAGCTGGGCTGACATTCTCCGCGCTGTGGCCGATCACCAAATATTTCCCATCGCCTGGCGGCAGTACCGAATTTGTCCACTTGTTCCTGGGCCGTTGCGACAGCTCGGGCGCCGGTGGCGTCCATGGACTGGAAGAAGAGGCAGAAGACATCCGCGTCACCGTCTGGGCTTTTGAAGACGCCCTGCAAGCGGTGCGCGACGGCAGGATTTCCAACGCAGCCAGCATCATCGCCCTGCAATGGCTTGCGCTTAATCGCGCGGAAGTGAGGGGGTTATGGCAGTAAAGGCACGGGAACGTTATCGCGTCGACCTGATCGGGCTGCAAGCAGCCTGCGAGGCCAACTATGCGCGGTTGATGCGTCTGCTCCCCGACATGCGCCACGCCCCGGCGGCCAGGCGCATCGGCGTGACCCATGGCGACCAGATGCTTGGCGTGCTGACCCTGGAAGTCATCGTCAATTGCCCGTACACCACTACCCTGCGCGTGCGCCAGGAGCACAGCCTGCCGTGGCTGCCGGTGCCGCAACTGGAAGTGCAGGTGTACCACGACGCACGCATGGCCGAAGTGATCAGCGCCGAACATGCGCGGCGCTTTCGCAGCATCTACCCTTACCCGAACGTGTTCATGCACCAGCCCGATGAGAAAGCACAGCTCAATGTGTTCCTCGGTGAATGGTTGAGTCACTGCCTGGCCCTGGGCCATGAGTTCGAAGCGGTGCGGTAGATGTGAACTGCGTCTGCTTCCCCTGGTTTCCTCTTTGTGTCCTGCCCAGCATAATCACGCCAACTGTCCATTCCTGTGATTGCCTTGGGAGAGCGCCTTGCCGAGCGTATCCACCGTGAACCCCGATGCGCCGGCGCTGCTGGTGCAACTGTCCGACAGCCACCTGTTTGCCGAGGCCGACGGCACGCTGCTGGGCATGAACACCCGTGAAAGCCTGCAACAGGTGATCGCGTTGGTGCGCACGCAACAACCGCAGATCGACCTGATGCTGGCCACTGGCGATCTGTCCCAGGACGGCACGCTGGCGTCGTACCAGCAATTTCGCGACATGACCCGGCAGATCGATGCGCCGGCACGCTGGATTCCCGGCAACCATGACGAACCCCAGATCATGGCCCACGCTGCCGTGCACAGTGATCTGTTGGAACCGGTGGTCGATGTCGGCCACTGGCGCATCATCCTGCTGGACTCCGCCGTGCCGGGCTCGGTGCCCGGTTACTTGCAGGATCAGCAACTGCAACTGCTCGTCCAGGCGTTGAGTGAAGCGCCGAATCGCCATCATTTGGTGTGTTTCCACCATCACCCGGTGTCCATTGGCTGTGCCTGGATGGAGCCCATCGGCCTGCGCAATCCCGACGCGCTGTTTGCCGTGCTGGATCGCTTCCCGCAGGTCAAGGCAGTGCTCTGGGGGCATGTGCACCAGGAAATCGACCGCGAGCGCAACGGCGTGCGGTTGTTGGCCTCGCCGTCGACCTGCATCCAGTTCGCGCCGGGCAGCGAGGATTTCCAGGTCAGCGAGCAGGCGCCGGGGTATCGCTGGTTGCGACTGCATGCCGACGGGCGGTTGGAAACTGGCGTAGAGCGGGTCCAGGACTTCGAATTTACGGTGGATTACGGCAGCAACGGCTATTAAAAGCTGCAAACACTGATCATAAATGTGGGAGCTGGCTTGCCTGTGATAGCGGTCTGCCAGTAATCAATGTGTGGCTGATACACCGCTGTCGCAGGCAAGCCAGCTCCCACATTGGTTCTTCTTATGTCCTGTAGATACCACCCCGATCCCTGTAAACTGCGCCTCTTTGGCCCAAGTCACGGAGAGCCCGGCATGTCCGCTTCGATCCTGTATATCCATGGTTTCAACAGCGCGCCGGCGTCCAACAAGGCCAGCCAGTTGATCACCGTGATGGACGCCCTCGGCCTGGCCGACCAGTTGCGTGTGCCGGCCCTGCATCACCACCCGCGTCAGGCAATTCCCCAACTGGAAGCGGCGATCGCTGAACTGGGGCGGCCACTGCTGGTCGGCAGCTCACTCGGCGGCTACTATGCAACCCATCTTGCCGAACGCCATGGCCTCAAGGCGCTGCTGGTCAACCCGGCGGTCAGCCCCCATCGGATGTTCGACGGTTACCTGGGCACCCAGAAGAACCTCTACACCGATGAAACCTGGGAATTGACCCACGACCACGTCGCGGCCCTGGCCGAGCTGGAAGTGGCGGCGCCCCAGGACGCCGCGCGTTACCAGGTGTGGTTGCAGACCGGCGATGAAACGCTGGACTACCGCCTCGCCCAACAGTATTACCGTGCCTGCGCCTTGCGCATCCAGGCCGGTGGCGACCATGGTTACCAGGGGTTCGCCAGGCAATTGCCGGCGTTGTTGAGCTTTGCCGGGATTGGCGCAGATCAGTATCAATCCTTCGATTTTTCGTCATTGTAAAAATCGCAGGTCATTTTTTAATCGAACGACTCACGACGAGACACCATGGCCACTCCCAGCGCTAGCTCTTATAACGCCGACGCCATCGAAGTCCTCTCGGGCCTCGACCCGGTGCGCAAACGCCCCGGCATGTACACCGACACCAGCCGGCCGAACCACCTTGCCCAGGAAGTCATCGACAACAGCGTCGACGAAGCCCTGGCCGGTCACGCCAAGTCGGTACATGTCATTCTCCACGCTGACCACTCCCTGGAAGTGTCCGACGACGGCCGCGGCATGCCGGTGGACATTCACCCGGAAGAGGGGGTGCCGGGCGTCGAGCTGATCCTCACCAAGCTCCACGCCGGCGGCAAGTTCTCCAACAAGAACTACCAGTTCTCCGGCGGCTTGCACGGCGTGGGCATTTCGGTGGTCAACGCCCTGTCCACGCTGGTGCGGGTCAGGGTCAAGCGCGATGGCAACGAATACGAGATGACCTTCGCCGATGGCTACAAGGCCACCGACCTGGCAGTCATCGGCACCGTCGGCAAGCGCAACACCGGCACCAGCGTGTACTTCGCGCCGGACCCGAAATACTTCGATTCGCCGAAATTCTCCATCAGCCGCCTCAAGCACGTGCTCAAGGCCAAGGCCGTACTGTGCCCGGGCCTGCTCGTCACCTTTGAAGACAAAGGCACCGGCGAGAAGGTCGAGTGGCACTATGAAGACGGCCTGCGCTCCTACCTGGAAGACTCCGTCAGCGATTTCGAACGCCTGCCCAACGAGCCGTTCTGCGGCAGCCTGGCCGGTAATAAAGAAGCCGTCGACTGGGCGCTGTTGTGGCTGCCCGAAGGCGGCGACAGCGTGCAGGAAAGCTATGTCAACCTGATCCCCACGGCGCAGGGCGGCACCCACGTCAACGGTTTGCGCCAGGGTTTGCTGGATGCCATGCGCGAATTCTGCGAGTACCGCAGCCTGCTGCCGCGCGGCGTGAAGCTGGCGCCGGAAGACGTGTGGGAGCGCATCGCGTTCGTGCTGTCGATGAAGATGCAGGAGCCACAGTTCTCCGGCCAGACCAAGGAGCGCCTATCGTCCCGCGAGGCGGCCGCGTTTGTCTCCGGCGTGGTCAAGGACGCCTTCAGCCTGTGGCTCAACGAACACCCGGAACTCGGCCTGGCCTTGGCCGAACTGGCGATCAACAACGCCGGCCGTCGCTTGAAGGCCAGCAAGAAGGTCGAGCGCAAGCGCATCACCGCCGGCCCGGCACTGCCGGGCAAACTGGCCGATTGCGCCGGGCAAGACCCGATGCGCTCCGAACTGTTCCTGGTGGAAGGTGATTCCGCCGGCGGTTCCGCCAAGCAAGCGCGGGATAAAGAGTTCCAGGCGATCCTGCCGTTGCGCGGCAAGATCCTCAACACCTGGGAAGTCGATGGCAGCGAAGTCCTCGCCAGCCAGGAAGTGCACAACATCGCCGTGGCCATCGGCGTCGATCCCGGCGCGGCGGACATGAGCCAACTGCGCTACGGCAAGATCTGTATCCTCGCCGACGCCGACTCCGACGGCCTGCACATCGCCACCTTGCTGTGCGCGCTGTTCGTGCAGCACTTCCGTCCGTTGGTGGATGCCGGTCACGTCTACGTCGCCATGCCGCCGCTGTACCGCATCGACCTGGGCAAAGAGATTTTCTACGCCCTCGACGAAGCCGAGCGCGATGGCATCCTCGACCGCCTGGTGGCCGAGAAGAAGCGCGGCAAGCCGCAGGTCACGCGATTCAAAGGCCTGGGTGAGATGAACCCACCGCAGCTGCGCGAAACCACTATGGACCCGAACACCCGGCGCCTGGTGCAGCTGACCCTGGGCGATGACTTCGCCGCGACGTCGGAAATGATGGACATGCTGCTGGCGAAGAAACGCGCGCCAGACCGCAAGTCCTGGCTGGAATCCAAGGGCAACCTCGCCGAGGTCCTGGGCTGATGCGCACAGGTTTCGCCCTGGCGATCCTGGTGTTGAGCGGGTTGGCGGCTGCCTCGGTGGCTGCTGCGCCCGTGGCTGAACTCAAGTTGGTATCCGAACACCCGGTAGACGGCATGCGCGGCGGCAACCTGTCGGGCCTGGCGTTGTGTGGCAAGGAGCTGTGGACCGTTTCTGATCGCGACGACGACCAGATCTATCGCCTGGACATCAGCGCGCCGACCTGGAAGGCCGAGACGGTGAAGATCGACGTGCCGCCGGTGCCGGAGTCCGGTTTGCCTTGGGGGCTGCGTTCGCGCACCAAGGCCGCGTCGTTCATTCGCGGTGGCGACCTGGATTTTGAAGGCATCAGTTGCGACGCCGCGGGCAACCGCTACATTGTCAGCGAAGCCCATGCTGCGGTGCTGCAAGTGCCGGCCAGTGGGGCGCCCGAGTGGTTGCGGATCGCCCCGGGCATGGTGCGCGAGGCGCGGGCCAGTGGCCTATTGCTGCACTTCAATGCGTTGTTTGAAGGCTTGGCGATAAATCCTGAAGGCAATCAGATTTGGCTCGCGGCCGAGCGCGAGCGGCGCGGCCTAATCTCGATCAAGCGTCCGCAAAGCCTGTGGGATTGCGACGGCCCGTGTGTGTTGCTGAGCGAGGCCGGCCAGGAAGTGCAGCCCGCCCAGTTCTCCAATGCCAAGGCGGTGTCCAAGGACTTTTCCGACCTGGCGCTGTTCAATGGCAAGCTGTTTACCCTTGAGCGCAATGCGTTCCAGATCTGCCGGCGCGATGCGGTCACGGCCAAAGTCGAGCTGTGCTGGTCGTTTGCCGACGAGACCCTGACCCCAGCGCGGCGCTACCCTCAGGCCTATGGCCTGGCCGAAGCCCTGGTGGTGGATGCCGACGGTGCCTGGTTGGGCATCGACAACAACTTCGGCCCGCGTGCCGATGGTGAAAAACGCCCGGTGGTTTATCGTTTCGCCGCCCCGGCCGGTGGCTGGAGTGCCCAGCCATGAATTTTGATTATTTTGAATTGACCCGGCGCCGCGGCATTTCCGCTGTGCCTTACCCAATGATGAGGCCCGCATGAGTGACATCCTCGCAGACAGCTTAGATGGCGTAGAACGCCGTTCGCTGGCTGACTTCACCGAAAATGCCTACCTCAACTACTCCATGTACGTGATCATGGACCGTGCCTTGCCGCATATCGGCGACGGCCTGAAGCCCGTACAGCGGCGCATCATTTACGCCATGAGTGAGTTGGGCCTGGACGCTGACTCCAAACACAAGAAGTCGGCGCGTACCGTCGGTGACGTGCTCGGTAAGTTCCACCCCCACGGCGATTCGGCCTGCTATGAAGCCATGGTGCTGATGGCCCAGCCGTTCAGCTACCGCTATACGCTGGTGGACGGCCAGGGCAACTGGGGTGCGCCGGATGATCCGAAGTCGTTCGCCGCCATGCGATACACCGAGGCACGTTTGTCGCGTTACTCGGAAGTATTGCTCAGCGAACTGGGGCAGGGCACCGCCGACTGGGGCCCGAACTTTGACGGTACCCTCGACGAACCCCTGGTATTGCCGGCACGTTTGCCGAATATCCTACTCAATGGCACCACCGGCATCGCCGTGGGCATGGCCACCGACGTGCCGCCGCACAACCTGCGCGAAGTCGCCACGGCCTGCGTGCGCCTGCTCGATGAGCCAAAGGCTACGGTCGAGCAGCTCTGCGAGCATATCCAGGGCCCGGACTACCCGACCGAAGCGGAAATCATCACGCCGCGCGCCGACCTGCTGAAGATGTACGAAACCGGTAAGGGCTCGGTGCGCATGCGCGCCGTGTACCACGTCGAAGATGGCGACATCATTGTCACCGCGTTGCCGCACCAGGTGTCCGGCGCCAAGGTGCTGGAGCAGATCGCGGCGCTGATGCAGGCCAAACCG
Organism: Pseudomonas sp. RP-B7; assembly: GCF_059803535.1. Lineage (NCBI taxonomy): Bacteria > Pseudomonadati > Pseudomonadota > Gammaproteobacteria > Pseudomonadales > Pseudomonadaceae > Pseudomonas > Pseudomonas sp. RP-B7. The sequence goes on along the minus strand of NZ_JAPFHC010000027.1, from coordinate 58,422 downwards.
TCGAAGCTGCCGCAGGTTGCCGACCTGCGTGACGAGTCCGACCACGAAAACCCATGCCGTATCGTGATCATTCCGACCAACAGCCGGGTCGACCATGAAGTGCTGATGCAGCATCTGTTTGCCAGCACCGACCTGGAGTCGAGCTACCGGGTCAACGTCAACATCATCGGCCTGGACGGCAAGCCGCAGCTGAAAAACCTGCGCAACCTGCTGGTGGAGTGGCTGGAGTTCCGCGTGCAGACCGTGCGTCGCCGCCTGCAATTCCGCCTCGACAAGGTCGAGCGCCGCCTGCACCTGTTGGATGGCTTGCTGATTGCCTATCTCAATCTGGATCGGGTGATCCACATCATCCGTACTGCCGAACATCCCAAGGCAGAGCTGATCGCCGAGTTCCAACTGAGCGAGATCCAGGCCGATTACATCCTTGATACTCGCTTGCGCCAGTTGGCACGCCTGGAAGAAATGAAGCTGCGCGACGAACAGGACGCGCTGCTCAAGGAACAAGCCAAGCTGCAAGCCCTTCTGGGCAGTGAAGCCAAGCTGAAGAAGCTGGTGCGCACCGAGCTGATCAAAGACGCCGAAACCTATGGCGACGACCGCCGCTCGCCCATCGTGCAGCGCGCTGAAGCCAAGGCGCTGACAGAGACCGAGCTGCTGCCAAACGAGAAAATTACAGTCGTTCTGTCGGAAAAGGGTTGGGTTCGATCGGCCAAGGGGCATGATATTGACGCCACTGGTCTGTCGTACAAGGCTGGCGACGGCTTCAAGACCGCTGCGGCTGGGCGTTCCAACCAGTTTGCGGTGTTTATCGACTCGACCGGGCGCAGTTATTCGGTGCCGGCCCACACCTTGCCGTCTGCTCGGGGCCAGGGCGAGCCGCTGACCGGGCGTCTGACGCCGCCGCCAGGGGCGAATTTCGAGTGTGTGCTGCTGCCGGAGGATGATGCGCTGTACGTGATCGCGTCCGACGCGGGTTACGGTTTCGTGGTCAAGGGTGAAGACCTGCAGGCCAAGAACAAGGCGGGCAAGGCGTTGTTGAGCCTGCCGAACAACGCCAAGGTGATCCTGCCGCGACCGGTGGACGATCGTGAGAGCAACTGGCTGGCGTCGGTGACCACCGAAGGCCGCCTGTTGGTGTTCAAGATCAGCGACCTGCCGCAGCTGGGCAAAGGCAAGGGCAACAAGATCATCGGGATTCCTGGCGAGCGAGTGGCCAGTCGCGAAGAGTACGTGACCGACATCGCGGTGATTCCGGAGGGCGCGACGCTGGTGCTGCAAGCCGGCAAGCGCACGCTGTCGCTGCGCCCTGACGACCTTGAGCACTACAAAGGCGAGCGCGGCCGGCGCGGTAACAAACTGCCACGGGGCTTCCAGCGGGTGGATGCTTTGCTGGTGGAAGCGCCGGTTTAACGCGCATTAGAGCCCTCGATCTACGATTTAACGCGTAGATCGACGCTTTGGCGCTGGAGTCATAGCGCATATTCACGGATGATATGGCCTTTCCAGCGCCGGCGTGGCCGCGCGTGTTTAGGGTATTTTTAGTATTAGTTGTGGTTAGCCTTGTGGCAGCCACCTGGATGGGATGATGACCGCTCCACGCGTGCCTTTATTTTTGATGCTCGCTGGCCTTTTGGGGCTGGCGGGTTGCAGCACACACCAGCCGGTGTCGCTGTACCAGCTGGACAGCGGAAGTCCGGCGCAGCCCGCCCAGGCTGCCGGTATGGCCGTTTTGCTCGGCCCTGTGGTCGTGGCTGACTACCTGCAACGCGAAACCCTGCTGCAACGTCAGAACGACGGCAGCCTGCAAGGTTCCATCGATGGTCGTTGGGCGGGCAGTTTGTCGTCCGACATCAACCAGCTGATGCTGCGCCAGGTGGCGGGTCACCTGGACAGCCAGCGCGTGGTGCTGTCGCCGGCACCGACGGGCTTCAGCCCGGATGTACAGGTGTTGTTGACCATCACGCGCCTTGACTCCGGCAAGTCGCAGCCAGCGATCCTCGATGCGCAGTGGCGCTTGATCGACCGTCGTGGCCAAGTGCGTGACAGCCGCATCGTGCACTTGCAGGAAGAACATGCCGGCACCACTGCGTCCCAGGTCCAGGCCCAGGGCGTGTTGTTGCAGCATTTGGCCGAGCAGTTGTCGGTGGCCCTCAAGCCATTGGCCAACCAACCGCCGATTGCCGAGGCGCCGCGCAAACAGGCGCCGGTGCAGGCGGCCAAGCCGGCAGAACCGCAGAAGCCAAAGATGCCGATGGCAACGCCGATCCGTACGGATATGGAAGTGTTCAGGTTCTGAGCTGAATCACCGACACAAAAAAAGGCCCGCTGATTCAGCGGGCCTTTTTTATGCACTATTTGGGTAGCGCTGAAGATCACCTGTGGGAGCGGGCTTGCTCGCGAATGCGGTGATTCAGTCATTGATGTATCGACTGACACTCCGCATTCGCGAGCAAGCCCGCTCCCACAACACAAGCCCACTCCACAGTGGATGTTGCAGTGTTGCCTAGGGCTTGCGGGTCTCGTGCATCCGGGCCAACTGGCGCTCCAGCATCGACGGATACGGCTCCATCAACCGCTCTACACAGCTCGCGCCTTCAGGGCTGGCAATCGGGCGGATACGTGCGCGCTGGCGGATCAGCGTGTCTTCGCTGATCTTGCGCTCCACCAGCAGCAGGTTGCGGCTGTGCTGCGACAAGGCCAGGGCGTCCTGGGCGATTTCGGTGAGCAGCAGGTCGATCTGGCTCATGCCGAACAGATCATCACCCACCGTCAGGCCCAGTTGCAGTTGCAAGGTGATGCCGCTGTCCGCCACTTCGATCTGCAAGGCATGGCCCAGGGCGCGCAGCAACTCGCCGCAGCAGATGGCGTTGGTCAGGTAGTCTTCGCCGCTGTCTTCGCTATGGAACAGCATCAGCGTGCTGCCGTCGTTCAGGGTGTGCAGTTCGCTCTGGTACAGCGACGCGGCCTGGTCGAGGCAGTCGCGGTAGCGTTCCAGCAGTTCCGTCAGGCGGGTGCGGGGCAGGCGGCGCAGTTGATCCTGGGAGCCCAGTTGCACAGCCAGCACCGCACTGTGCTGGGGTTCGGCGTTTTTGACCGGGGCAGGCTTCGGCGCGATGGCCGGGCTGTCGGACGCCGTGTCGCGCAGGTCGGCGAACGGGTCTTCGTCGTCCAGTTCGTCTTCTTCGGCCCGGATCGCCTTGCGGGTGGCAGGCTTGAGGCCGGCGACCGGTGCGCTTTCGGCAAAGCCTGGCTCGCCCACGTCGAACTCGGGCTCGTCGTCGTATTCCGGCTCGGGCTCAGGTTCGCGCACGACCGGCTCCGGGGCGAAGCTGGCATGCAGTTGGCGGGCAAGGTCACCGATTTCATCCTGGCGGTCGGTGGCCGGGGTGTGTTCGTCGATGTCCCGCAGCCAGATGCGCAGTTGCATCAGAGGCGTGGAGATATGCCGACCCAGGCGCAGGCTCAGGGCCAACGCCAGGGCCAGCAGGATCGCGCTGAGGATGCCCATGCTTTGCAGGCTGATGGTCATTGGCTGCTGGAATTGCTGCATGTCCAGGCTGATGCGCAATTGGCCGGCCTTCACGTCCTGGAACGTGATGTTGCTCTGGTACAAGCCTTCGGCCTCACCCAGCAGGCCATTCTTCGGGCGCTGCCCGGCTTCGGCCATGATCCGGTTGTCCACGCTGTAGATGGCGGCGTGGGCCACCAGCGGGTTCTTGGTCAGGTTGTTGAGCAGCACGTTGAGGCTGAGGATGTCGTTGGACACCAAAAGCTCAGTCGCCGAGGTGGCGGTTTGCGTGGTCAGGCTCTCGCCCAGGGCGTCGGCTTGCTCGTGCATGGCCTGCTTGAACTGCAAACCCATCACGCAGGCGTAGATCACCAGGGCCAGGGCGACCAGGATCACGTTATGGCTGGCAATGCGTAATGCGATCGGTACACGGCGATGGCGCAGTGCCCGGAAGATCAGCAGGAAGAAGTTGTCGGTTTTTACTGGCGTGGGCCGGTTCACTTGCGCTCGGCTCTTGGTCCGTGAAGTTGACGCGCAGTATAGCGACAGGCCCCAGAGCGTCAAAGCGCTGGCTGTGCCCGATGGTCACTGAAAGTGGGTAGAATGCGGTTTTTTTCCAGCCTGGGGGTGCGCCTTGCGCGAAATTGTCCTGATTAACATCACTGGTGAAGATCGCCCGGGTCTCACCGCCGCCATTACCGGTGTTCTGGCCCAGGGTGGTGTGAACATTCTCGACATCGGCCAGGCGGTGATCCACGACACGTTGTCATTCGGCATCCTGGTTGAGATCCCGAGCACTGAACAGGCGTCTTCGGTACTCAAGGACATCCTGTTTACCGCGTACAAGCTCGATCAACAGGTGCGTTTCACCCCGGTGTCGGAAGAGGACTACCAGCACTGGGTCGCCGGCCAGGGCAAGAAGCGCCATATCGTCACCCTGCTGACCCGCAAGGTCACGGCCGAGCAACTGCAGCGCGTCAGCTCGATCACGGCGCAGTATGGCTTGAATATCGACCATATCGACCGTCTGTCGGGGCGCATGCCATTGGACACCCCGGCCGACAAAGGCAAGGGCTGCATCGAATTCTCCGTGCGCGGTGAGCCGGCCGACCCGCAAGCCCTGCGCGCCGAGTTCCTCAGCGTGGCCCAGGAGCTGAATGTCGACATCGCCTTCCAGGAAGACTCGCTGTTCCGCCGTAACCGCCGCCTGGCGGTGTTCGACATGGACTCGACGCTGATCGAAGCCGAAGTCATCGACGAACTGGCCAAGGCGGCCGGCGTGGGTGAGCAGGTCTCCGAGATCACTGAGCGCGCCATGGCCGGTGAGCTGGACTTCCGCGCCAGCTTCAAGGAGCGCCTGGCGCTGCTCAAGGGCCTGGACGTGAGCGTGCTGGACTCCATCGGTGCCTCGCTGCGCCTGACGGAAGGTGCCGAAACCCTGTTCGCCGAACTCAAGCGCCTGGGCTACAAGACCGCTATCCTGTCCGGCGGCTTCACCTATTTCGCCAAGCAGTTGCAGGCCAAGTTGGGCATCGACTATGTATTTGCCAACGAGCTGGAAGTGGTGGATGGCAAGGTGACTGGCGTGGCGGTCGAGCCGATTGTCGACGCACAGCGCAAGGCGGATTTGCTGAAGGAATTGGCCCATAAGGAAGGTTTGCGTCTGGAGCAGACCATTGCGGTCGGCGACGGTGCAAATGACTTGCCGATGCTGGCGATTGCCGGGTTGGGTGTGGCGTTCCGGGCGAAGCCGTTGGTGAAACAGTCGGCGAAGCAGGCGATTTCGACGTTGGGGTTGGATGGGGTGTTGTATCTGCTGGGTTTCCGCGACCGCGACGGTCAGCTGTAGTCACTGAAGAAACACAGTAAAAAATGTGGGAGCTGGCTTGCCTGCGATAGCATCACCTCGGTATCACTGATGCACCGAGGTGCCTGCATCGCAGGCAAACCAGCTCCCACATTGGGTTCTGCGTTAGGCTTTCGGCAGTGCCATGCCCTGGCCCATCCGCACCGGGGTGCCGGCTGCCAGTTCTTCAGCCCACTTCACCTGATCCGGCCCGAACAGCACGATCGCCGTCGAACCCAGTTTGAAGCGGCCCAGCTCGGCACCTTTCTCCAGATGAATCGGCGCACGTGCGGCTTCGTCATAGCGGAAGGTTTTCAACTCGCGCTTGGGCGGTGTCACCAAGCCAGCCCACACGGTTTCAATCGACGCGACGATCATCGCGCCCACCAATACCACCGCCATCGGGCCGCGTTCGGTGTCGAAAATGCAGGCAACGCGTTCGTTACGGGCGAACAGCTCCGGTACGTTTTCGGCGGTGGTCTGGTTGACCGAGAAGATGCGCCCCGGGATATAGATCATCTCGCGCAGGGTGCCGGCCAGCGGCATGTGCACGCGGTGGTAGTCCTTCGGTGACAGATAGACCGTCGCGAAGTCGCCGCCCATGAACGGTGCCGCCACGGCGGAATCACCCCCCAGCAACTCCAGCACGCTGAAGCTGTGGCCCTTGGCCTGGAACACACGACCATGCTCGATCGGGCCCAACTGGCTGACGGCGCCATCGGCCGGGCTGAGTACCGCGCCTGGGGTTTGATCCAGCGGGCGCGCGCCGTCTTTCAGGGCGCGGGTGAAGAAGGCGTTGAAGTGCTCATAGGCGGTCACGTCTTCTACCAGGGCCTGGGACATGTCCACTTGATAGCGCTTGGCGAACCAGCTGGTGAACGCGTTCTTGAACCAGCGCACGCGGCACTCGGCAATGCAGCCGGCCAAGCGCGAGAGCAAGTGGTGCGGCAGCAAGTACTGGCTGAGGATAAACAACTGCTTTTTCATTTACTGTCCTTAAACCTTAAATCTCAACGGGGGTGTCGGGGTGGTTGCCCCATTCGCCCCAGGAACCGGCATAACCTTTGACTCGCGGATAACCGAGCGCCTTGGCCACCAGATAGGTGAAGCCAGAGCGGTGGTGAGTCTGGCAGTGGGTGATGATTTCTTTGTCGCGGGTCAGCCCGAGGTTTTCGAGGATCTGCGGCATGTCGCGGCGGATGCGCAGGTTGCGCGCAGGGTCCATGCCGGCGGTCCATTCGAAGTTCACGGCGCCGGGGATGTGCCCACCTTTGGCGGCGAGGACTTTCTCGCCGGAATACTCCAGCGGGCCGCGTGCATCCCAGATGCCCAGGTCGGCAGCGCCGAGGCGGCTTTGCAGGTATTCGCGGGTGGCGGTGGGGCCGTCGTGCAGCGTCAGGCTGACCGGGCCGCCCACGGGTGCGGGCACCTCGGTGGAGACGGGGTGTTGGCCTTCCAGCCAGGCCAGCAGGCCGCCGTCGAGGTAGTGATACTTCTGGTGGCCGATCACGTCGAGCATCCAGATGAAGCGGCCGGCCCAGCCACCGCCTTCGTCGTCGTAGACCACGTAGGTCGCGTCCGGGGTGTGACCCAGTTCGCCGAAGAGTTTTTCCAGGTCTGCCTTGTTGGGCAGCAACCCCGGTGCAGGCGCCTGGCCCAGTTGGGTGCGCTTGGGGTCAACGAAATGCGCGCCGGGGATATGCCCCTGGGCGTAGCGGGCGGCACTGGTGAGGTCGACCAGTATCAGGTGTTCGGCATCGAGGCGACCTTGCAGGTCGCTGGATTCGATCACCAGCGGCAAGCCAGAGAAGTCAGGCATGTGAGGTCTCCTGGGCACAAATGTTGGCGATAAAGGACCGCGATTGTAGCGCAAGCATCAGGCGCTGCGGTTGGTAAAGCAGTGCAGGGCTTTCTCGATGCATTGGGCGGTTTTGCCGAAGGCTTGCACGGTGGTTTCCGAGAACGGCCCGCCGCCCTGGTCGGCCACCATCAGCATCACCACCTTGCCGTTGCAGCTCAGGGAGCGCAGCAGCAGGTGCTCGCCGTTGAACAGGCGACGCAGGATCGGCGGCAACAAGGCCGAGAACTGCGCGTGGTTGTCCGGGTTGAGGCGCACCTGGGCGGATTTTTCCAGCAGGCGCTGCAGTAACGTGCTGTTGGTCACATCAAGGCTCAGGTTGGCGGCGTCCTTTGGCAGGCCGTCGGCCTGGTGCACACGCAAGGTGCTTTGGGCGCGGTCGGTCATCAGCAGCATGACCCGTTGCATGCCGCTGGCCACCAGTGCCTCTTTGGCGCAGGTGGTCAGGTGCATGGCGTTGGCGAAGCGGCTCGGTTCCACCAGCAACTCGGTGCAGCGGCTGCGCCACAGGGCCAGTGCTTCGGCGGTGGGCGGTGGTGCCGGCAGCAGGCCGCGATGGATTTTTTGCACATGCCACGGCCAGATCAGCGACAGCGCCGGGTGCCAGAGGTCGGGCATCAAGGTGCTGCGGGCGCTGGTCACGGCTTGCTGGTGCACCTGTTGCTGCACATCGCCCAGCGGCTGTTGCAGGTACAGGGCGGTGAGGTATTGCCAGCGCTCGGTGTGCGGGCAAGTCCAGGATTCCTGGGCCGACATCGCCAGGCCATTGGCCAGCAGCACGGTATTGGCCGGCTGGTTCAGCCAGCGTCGCAGGTTGGGTTCGGCGTCGAGCAATTGCTGGTGGCGCAGCGCGTCGTCCTCGCGGGCGATGCGCAGGGCCTTGACCAGCAAGCGCTGCTCTTTGAGCAGCAGGTTGTAGCCCTGGGACACCCAGATCGGCAGGTGCCAGGTTTCGGTCAAGCCCAGGCACAGGTCGAGCAGGCGCACGCCGAACAGTTCCTGTTCGACCTGGCGCGCGGACTGGCCTTTGTGGATCACCCGCAGCTCCCATTCTTCAAGGAGCTTGGGGTAGGCGACGGCCATCGGCCACAGCGGCGACAGGAACAACAGGCTGCCCCAGTGGATGTCCTGCCACAACCGCGCCAGGCGGCTGGCGAACAAGCCGTTGGCCTGCTGCGAGGCGTGCTGGCTGACCAGCAACAGTTGGCGCAAGGCCACCGGGATTTCCTGGGCCGGCACCGACGGCAGGCGCGCCAGTAGCTCTTCGGCGCGCTTGAGGCCGAGGCGGTTGAGCGCCACTTCGAGGTTTTCCGCCGGTTCCGTGAAGCTGCCATGGGTATGGCTGTTGGCCTCGCGAATCACGCTGAGCACCAGCGCCGGGCTGTTTTGCATCAGCTCGGCAATATCGCGCAACGAACTGCGATTATCGCGGATGGCTTTGCACACGCGCTCGTGACTGGCCTGGGGGACGGGCAGCAGCACATCGTCCAGGCGCTTGATCCAAGCGGCGAGAGAATTGGGTTTTGCAGTTGGGACTGTCGTTTCATTAGCCATGATTGGGGCGCGATCATCACTTGCGGTCAACACGCCCGGAGCGGGCCGAACTGGCTTTTCGCCTTAACGGGCTATAGTCTGGCGCAGTTTTGCCGATAAGTAGAACAAGAGTTTTTCAGTTCCACCAAATATGTCCATGAACCCGACGGCGCAAGTACTCATCCCCTATGGCTAAAATTATCGGCATCATCGTCGTCTTCGCAAGCGTGCTCGGTGGGTACGTCCTGTCCCACGGTAAAATTGCCGCGCTGATCCAACCCTTCGAGGTGATGATTATCGGTGGCGCCGCACTGGGCGCATTCCTGCAGGCGAACCCCGGCTACATGACCATGCACGTGGTCAAGAAATCCCTGGCGATGTTCGGTTCGCGCTTTACCCACACCTTCTATCTTGAAGTGCTGGGCCTGGTGTATGAGATCCTCAACAAGAGCCGCCGCGAAGGCATGATGGCCATCGAGGCCGACATCGAAGACGCTGCCGCCAGCCCGATTTTCGCCAAGTACCCGGCGGTGCTCAAAGACGAGCGCATGACCGCCTACATCTGCGATTACCTGCGCATCATGTCCTCCGGCAACATGGCCCCCCATGAGCTGGAAGGCTTGTTCGACATGGAGTTGTTCAGCCTCAAGGAAGAACTGGAGCATCCGTCCCACGCCGTGACCGGCATCGCCGACGGCATGCCCGGCTTCGGTATCGTTGCGGCGGTACTCGGTATCGTGGTGACCATGGCTTCCCTGGGCGAAGGCGACCAGGCGGCCATCGGCATGCACGTAGGTGCGGCGCTGGTGGGTACGTTCTTCGGTATCCTCGCGGCCTACGGCTTCTTCGGCCCGCTGGCCACGTCCCTGGCCCACGATGCCAAGGAAGAAATCAACCTGTACGAATCGATCAAGGCCAGCCTGGTAGCGTCCGCTTCCGGCATGCCGCCATCGCTGGCGGTGGAGTTCGGTCGTAAAGTGTTGTACCCGAAACATCGCCCAAGCTTCGCCGAGCTGGAACAAGCGGTTCGCGGTCGCTAAGCCATGGAAAACAACCAGCCGATAATCATCAAGCGCGTCAAGCGCTTCGCTGCGGGGCACCATGGCGGTGCCTGGAAAATCGCCTTCGCCGACTTTGCCACGGCGATGATGGCGTTCTTCCTGGTGCTGTGGCTGATGTCCACCGCCACGCCGGAACAGAAGATCGCCATCGCCGGTTACTTCAAGGACCCGATCGGCTTCTCGGAAAGCGGCACGCCTTTCGTGATCGACCTGGGCGGCTCGCCGCAGTTGGCGCCGGAGCGCACCATCAACCCGGAGGTCAAGACCGAAGCGCCGCAGGAACATATCCCGATCGAGCGCGACACCGTCGAAGCCATGGCCGAGCAGGTCGAGCAGGAACGCCTGGAACTGTTGCTGCAAGAGTTGCAGACCAAGGTCGAGGAGAACCCGCAACTGCTGAAGTTCAAGGATCAGATCTCGTTTGAGATCACCCCGGACGGCCTGCGCATCCAGATCACCGACGCGGCCAACCGGCCGATGTTCGACTCCGGCAGCGCGCGCCTGAAGCCTTACTTCGAAGACATCCTGCTGGCCATGGCCGACACCATCAAGGCGGTGCCGAACAAGATCAGTATCAGCGGCCACACCGACGCCAAGCCGTACGCGGGCCAAGGCGACTTCGGCAACTGGGAACTCTCCGCCAACCGCGCCAACGCCGCCCGCCGCGCGCTGGTGGCCGGCAGCTACCCGGACCCGCAAGTGGCGCGCGTGGTGGGCTTTGCCTCCTCGCAGCTGTTTGATCCCAAAGACCCGTTCAACCCGATCAACCGGCGGATCGACATCGTCGTGCTGACCAAAAAGGCCCAGCGTGCGATTGAAGGTGATCAACCCAAACCGGCGCCGACCTCAGGTGCGGGCTCGCCCGGTGAAGTACCGGCCGACCCGAACGCCATCCCGCCAGGGCAGGAGCCGTTGCCGGCCCATGAGCTGCGGCAGAAGCTGAACCTGTTTGACGATGGTGGGGTGAAAGATCCTACGGTGCCTAAAGCTGGTTCTTAAGCTGCACACGCAAAAAGGCCGCGATGATCGCGGCCTTTTTGTTCCTGTCCTGTGGCGCAGCTTTCTGTGGTGCGCAGCAGTCACCGACTTTTTAGGGGTGCTGCGCACCCCAGCGCAAGCAAGGGTCAGTAACTGCTTTCAGGAAGACTCGCAATAATCGACCGATAGCTGTTCATCCGCTGCTGTTGCACGCGTCCATCTTCCAGCGCCTTGAGCAACGCACAGCCCGGCTCGCGGTCGTGTTTGCAATCGCGGAAGCGGCAAGTGCCGATGAGGTCGTTGAACTCGATGAAGCCCGCTTCCACATCGCTGCGGCTGACGTGGCCGAGGCCGAATTCGCGGATACCCGGGGAGTCGATCAGTTCGCCGCCGCCGGGGAAGTGGAACAACCGCGCGGTGGTGGTGGTGTGGGTGCCCTGCCCGGACAGTTCCGACAACGGGCCTACACGGGTTTCGACTTCCGGCAGCAGGCTGTTGACCAGCGAGGATTTACCCACGCCCGATTGGCCGACAAACACGCTGATGCGCCCATCCAACTGCTGTTGCAGTTGCTCCATGCCGTTGCCGTGGTGCGCCGACACTTCCAGCACCGGGTAACCCAGGGTGCGGTAGACCGCCAGCAACGCATTGAGCGCCGGGGCGTTCTGCTCGTCGATCAGGTCGAATTTGTTCAGCAGCAGCAGCGGGCGGATGCCGGCGTGCTCGGCTGCCACCAGGTAGCGATCGATCAGGTTGGCGTGGGGCTCGGGCAGCGGCGCAAACACGATCACGATCATGTCGACGTTGGCCGCCACCGGCTTGAGCTGGCCGCGACTGTCCGGGCGGCGCAGTTCAGTGGTGCGCGGCAACTGGGCGACGATCACGCCGATGCCCTGGTTGCCGGCACGCCATACCACCTTGTCGCCGGTGACCAGCGCAGGCAGGTTGGCGCGCAGGTGGCAACGGAACACCTGGCCTGTGAGTTCGCCTTCCAGCGCCTCGACTTCGACCTGCACACCAAAGTGCGCGATCACCAGGCCCGTTTGCTCGGGGCCCAGGTCGCCGCCCTCGAGCGCTTCCACGGCGGAGGATTCACGTTTGGCGGCGCGAGCAGCGCGTTCACCTTGAATCTTTTCGATGCGCCAGTTTTGGCGACGATTGAGCTGGCGTTTGGCCATTGGTGTTCCGTGTCGATAATGCAAAGGTTGGGTAAAACGGTCGCGAGTCTAGCACGGCCCCGCCTGCTAAACTGCGCAGCTACGCCAAGGTGCCAAGAGAATAGAGCCATGCAAAACCCACAGAACCTGATTTGGATCGATCTGGAAATGACCGGTCTGAACCCCGACACCGACGTCATCATCGAGATGGCCACCATTGTCACCGACAGCAACCTCAATACCCTGGCCGAAGGTCCGGTGATCGCTATCCATCACAGCGACGCCGTGCTGGCCACCATGGACGAATGGAACACCCGCACCCACGGCAACTCCGGCCTGACCCAGCGCGTGCGCGACAGCCGCATCAGCATGGCCGAAGCCGAAGCCGAGACCATCGCGTTCCTGGAAAAGTGGGTGCCCAAGGGCAAGTCGCCGATCTGCGGCAATAGCATCTGCCAGGACCGCCGCTTCCTCTATACCCACATGAAGGGGCTGGAGAGCTACTTCCACTACCGCAACCTGGATGTGTCCACCTTGAAAGAGCTGGCCGCGCGTTGGGCGCCGGAAGTCAAAGACAGCTTCCATAAAGGCAGCACCCATCTGGCGCTGGATGATATTCGCGAGTCGATCGCCGAGTTGCAGCATTACCGCAAGCATTTCATCAAGGCTTGAGCCAACCCCTGCGATGAGCGCCTATCTCTTTCTGTCGTGAGCGGGCTTGCCCCGCGCTGGGGCACGAAGCGCCCCCAATGCAGCCAACATACTCGTCCAAGCAGGTATCATTGCCTGCTTTGGGGCCGCTGCGCGCCCCAGCGCGGGGCAAGCCCGCTCACTACAACACCGCAAGGATCGCCATCATGTTGTTGATGCTCTACCTCATCGCCATCACCGCCGAAGCCATGACTGGCGCCCTGTCCGCCGGGCGGCGCGGTATGGACTGGTTTGGTGTGGTGCTGATCGCCTGCGTGACGGCGCTGGGCGGCGGTTCGGTACGTGACGTGCTGCTGGGGCATTACCCGCTGACCTGGGTCAAACACCCGGAATACCTGGTGCTGACCTCGGTGGCGGCGCTGGTGACGATCTTTATCGCGCCGTTGATGCGCCATCTGCGCTCGCTGTTCCTGGCGCTGGATGCCGTGGGGCTGGTGGCGTTCACCTTGATCGGTTGCATGACCGCCCTGGAAATGGGGCATGGCATGCTGGTGGCGTCGGTCAGTGGCGTGATCACCGGCGTGTTCGGCGGCATCCTGCGGGACATTTTCTGCAACGACATCCCGCTGATCTTTCGGCGTGAGCTGTACGCCAGCGTGTCGTTCCTCGCCGCCTGGTTCTACCTGCTGTGTCTGTATCTGGAGCTGCCCAGCGAACAGGCGATTCTGCTGACTTTGTTCAGCGGTTTTCTCTTACGCCTGCTGGCGATCCGTTTTCACTGGGAAATGCCCAAGTTCGTCTATAACGACGACGTCCACTAGCCGCGCGTGGCGTGCTGCTTCAGCGCCCATTCCACATGCTCGCGCACCAGCTCTGAGGGGTAGTCCCGCCGTGCCTTCAAGGCTTCCAGCACGGGGATGCTCGATGGTGCATTGCCCAGGCCCACCGCCAGGTTGCGCAACCAGCGCTCGTACCCGGCGCGACGCAGGGGTGAACCTTCGGTGCTGCTGAGGAATTTGTCCTCGTCCCACATAAACAGTTCGGCCAACTCGGCATTGTCCAGGTTGTGGCGAGGCTTGAAATCGCTTTCGCCGGTGGCGCGGGCGAAACGATTCCACGGGCACACGATCTGACAGTCATCGCAGCCAAATACCCGGTTGCCGATCAACGGTCGCAAGTCTTCCGGGATTGCGTTCTTCAGTTCGATGGTCAGGTAGGAAATGCAGCGCCGGGCATCCAGCACATAGGGGCCGACGAAGGCATTGGTGGGGCAGATGTCCAGGCACGCCGTGCAACGCCCGCAGTGTTCGGTGCCATGGGGCTCGTCCACCGGCAGCGGCAGGTCGACAAACAGCTCGCTGAGGAAGAAGTAACTGCCGGCCTTGCGATTGAGCACCAGGGTGTTCTTGCCGATCCAGCCCAGGCCGGCCTGTTCGGCGATGGCTTTTTCCAGCACCGGCGCGCTGTCGACGAAGGCGCGGAAGCCGAACGGCCCGATCTGCGCCTGGATGCGGTCGGCCAGTTGTTGCACGCGCTTGCGGATCAGCTTGTGGTAGTCGCGGCCGAGGGCGTAGCGCGAGATGTAGGCTTTTTCCGGCTTGGCCAGTAGTTGCGCCATTTGGGTGTCGCCAGGCAGGTAGTCCATGCGCAGCGAGACCACGCGCAGCGTGCCGGGCACCAGTTCATCGGGATGGGAGCGTTTGCTGCCGTGGGCGCCCATGTAGTCCATCTCGCCGTGGTAGCCGGCGTCGAGCCAGCGTTGCAGGTGCTGTTCATGCTCGGCGAGGTCCAGGCCGCTGATGCCGACTTGTTGAAAGCCCAGTTCGCGACCCCAGTCTTTGATCGATTGGGCGAGGGCGGGCAGATCGGAGGTAATCGCGGGCATGAGACAGGGGAAACCACAGGTTAGATGCGTATAATTCTGCCAGACATCGGAGCCCGAAGACGCATGCCGCAGACAAAACACTCAATTAACGACGTTCAGCCCCTGTTGCCTGGCGATTTACCGCAACTGGCTGCGCGTTCCCCGGACTCCCACAAAGGCCGGTTCGGCCACCTGCTGGTGATTGGCGGTGACCGTGGCTTGGGCGGTGCTGCGCTGCTCAGCGCGGAAAGTGCCTTGCGCAGTGGCGCGGGCCTGGTCTCCCTGGCGACGCGCCCGGAGCACGTGCCTGCCGCCTTGGCCCGTTTGCCGGAAGTAATGACGGTCGGCGTGAGCTCGGCCAACCAGTTGATGGGCTTGCTGGAGAAAGTTTCGGTCATCGTGGTTGGTCCAGGCCTTGGCGATGCCGCCTGGGGCAAAAGCCTGTTGTCCGTCGCCGCCAATGCGCAACAGCCACAGGTCTGGGACGCCGACGCCTTGAACCAACTGGCCACGGGCAGCGTCAACTTGCCGGCCAACAGTGTCATCACCCCGCATCCGGGTGAGGCTGCGCGGTTGTTGGGCCTGTCGACAGCCGAGGTTCAGGCTGATCGTCTTAAGGTGGCGCGCGCGTTGAGCCGGAAATTCAATGCAGTGGCTATTCTCAAGGGGGCTGGTAGTTTGATTGCCAGCCCGGATGGACGTGTTTCGCGTTGTGACCAAGGCCATCCGGCAATGGCCACGGCAGGCTTGGGTGATGTATTGGCCGGCCTCGTCGGAGCATTGCTGGCCCAGGGCATGCCAGCCTATGACGCCAGCTGCCTGGCTGTGTGGTTGCACGCCACGGCGGGGGATCGCCAGGGCAGCTTTGGTCGCGGCCTGGCGGCCAGTGACCTGATACCTGCCATTCGTCAATTGCTGGAGGAACAGTCACCGTGTCTGAAGTAATCCTATTCCTGGCCGATGAAGACGCCATGGTCGCGTTCGGTCAGCGCATCGCGCAGGTCACGGCCGGTGCGGGGCTGATCTTTCTCGAGGGCGACCTGGGGGCGGGCAAGACCACGTTGTCCCGGGGAATCATTCGCGGCTTGGGGCATGCGGGCGCGGTAAAAAGTCCGACGTTCACCTTGGTGGAGCCTTACGAGATTGGTGCGATACGTGCCTTTCACTTCGACCTCTACCGTTTGGTCGACCCCGAGGAGCTGGAGTACATGGGGATCCGGGATTACTTCGATGAGGATGCGTTGTGCCTGATCGAGTGGCCAGATAAAGGAACAGGCTTTTTGCCAAAGCCGGACCTGACCATTACCATTACGCCGCATGAAACAGGGCGTCAGTTGAAGTTGTTGCCCCAGAGCGCGCGCGGCCAGTCGTGGTGCGCCGCTTTGGCATTGGAATTCAAATAATTGGTGGGGTTAGGTATGCGCTTTCGCGCGTTGGTTGCTGTCGTAGGGGTGTTGCTTGCGGCAATGACTGTCAATGTTCTGGCTGCTTCACAGGTGAAAAGTGTGCGCCTGTGGCGAGCGCCGGATAACACGCGACTGGTGTTCGACCTGTCTGGCCCGGTCCAGCACAGTGTCTTTACCTTGTCGGCGCCGGATCGACTGGTGATCGACATCAACGGTGCGACCCTGGCTGCGCCGCTGAAAGTCTCCACCGCCAACACCCCGATTACGTCCATGCGTTCGGCCCAGCGCACGCCGACCGATCTGCGTGTGGTCATCGACCTGAAAAAGGCCGTGACCCCGAAGAGCTTTGTGCTGGCGCCCAACGCCCAGTACGGCAACCGGCTGGTGGTCGACCTGTTCGACAACGCCGCCGACGCCAACCCGCCACCGGCACCTACCCCGAGCGTGGCGACCGTGCCCGCCGTACCGGTCAGCCCGGCGCAACCGCAGGTCAAGTTGCCACCGTTGCCACCGGCCCCGGCGGGCAAGCGCGACATTATCGTGGTGATCGACGCCGGTCACGGTGGCGAAGACCCGGGTGCCTCGGGTTCCCGTGGGCAACATGAAAAAGACGTGGTACTGGCCATCGCCCGCGAACTGCAGCGTCAGGTCAATGCCATGAAAGGCTACCGCGCCGAGCTGACGCGTACTGGCGACTACTTCATCCCGTTGCGCGGGCGTACCGAGATCGCGCGCAAGAAAGGCGCCGACCTGTTCGTCTCGATCCACGCCGACGCCGCGCCGTCCACTGCCGCATTCGGTGCTTCGGTGTTTGCCTTGTCGGATCGCGGCGCCACGTCCGAGACCGCCCGTTGGCTGGCCGACAGCGAAAACCGTTCCGACTTGATCGGTGGGGCCGGCAACGTGTCCCTCGATGACAAGGACAAAATGCTCGCTGGCGTGTTGCTCGACCTGTCGATGACCGCCTCGCTCACCTCCAGCCTGAACGTCGGCCAGAAAGTCCTGAGCAATATCGGCCGGGTCACGTCGCTGCACAAACAACGCGTGGAGCAGGCCGGGTTCATGGTGCTGAAGTCGCCGGACATCCCGTCGATCCTGGTGGAAACCGGGTTTATCTCCAACGCCAACGAAGCCTCGAAGCTGGCCAGCGCCAGTCATCAGCAGGCCTTGGCGCGTTCGATCAGTGCCGGTATTCGTCAGTTTTTCCAGCAGAATCCTCCGCCGGGCACCTATATCGCCTGGCTGCGAGACTCCGGCAAAATCGCCCAGGGTCCGCGTGACCATCGCGTGCAGCCGGGCGACACCCTGGCCATGCTGGCCGTGCGTTTCCAGGTCTCGGCCGCGACGTTGCGCAGCGCCAATAGCCTGAAGACCGATGAATTGAAAGTCGGCCAGGTGTTGACCATCCCTGGCACCGAATTGGCGGCACAGTAATGAGTGAATCAGCGTTGAACAATGGCTCGCGTATCGAGCTGCTCAGCCCGCGCCTGGCCAACCAGATTGCCGCCGGTGAGGTGGTTGAACGCCCGGCATCGGTGATCAAGGAGCTGCTGGAAAACAGCATCGACTCCGGCGCCAAGCGCATCGACGTGGACGTGGAGCAGGGCGGCGTCAAACTGCTGCGGGTGCGGGATGACGGCAGCGGCATCTCCTCCGATGACCTGCCGCTGGCCCTGGCCCGTCACGCCACCAGCAAGATCCGCGACCTGGAAGACCTTGAGCGGGTGATGAGCCTGGGCTTCCGGGGTGAGGCGCTGGCGTCCATCAGCTCCGTGGCGCGCCTGACCCTGACCTCGCGCACCCGCGCCGCCGAACAGGCCTGGCAAGTGGAAACCGAAGGTCGCGACATGGCGCCCCGGGTCCAGCCGGCGGCGCACCCGGTGGGCACTTCGGTGGAAGTGCGCGACCTGTTCTTCAATACCCCGGCGCGGCGCAAATTCCTCAAGGCCGAGAAAACCGAATTCGATCACCTGCAAGAAGTCATCAAGCGCCTGGCCCTGGCGCGGTTCGACGTGGCGTTTCACCTGCGCCACAACGGCAAGACCATCCTCAGCCTGCACGAGGCCCATGACGAGGCAGCGCGTGCGCGCCGTGTCTCGGCGATCTGTGGTGCGGGCTTTTTGGAGCAGGCGCTGCCGATTGAAATCGAACGCAACGGTTTGCGCCTGTGGGGCTGGGTCGGTTTGCCGACCTTTTCCCGCAGCCAGGCGGACTTGCAGTACTTCTTTGTGAACGGTCGCGCCGTGCGCGACAAACTGGTGGCCCACGCGGTGCGCCAGGCCTACCGCGATGTGCTGTTCAACGGGCGGCATCCGACGTTTGTGCTGTTTTTTGAGGTCGACCCGTCGGTGGTAGACGTCAACGTGCACCCGACCAAGCACGAAGTACGTTTCCGTGATGGGCGCATGGTGCACGACTTCCTTTATGGCACTTTGCACCGCACCTTGGGCGATGTACGTCCGGATGATCAGCTGTCCGCGCCGATCGTGACCGCGGTGGTACGCCCGAGCGGTCCGCAGGCCGGTGAGTTCGGGCCCCAGGGCGAAATGAGCCTGGCGGGCAACCTGCTGCAATCGACGCCGCCACAGCCGTCCTTTGCTGCACCGGGTTCCGGCGCAGGTGCCGGCTACCAGTATCAATACACTCCGCGTCCGCAATCGGCAGTGCCGGTAGCCGAAGCGCAGGCGGCGTATCGCGAGTTTTTCGCGCCGCTGCCGGGCGCCGAGCCCGGTGCCGTGGCTCTGCCGGAAGGTGGCGGTGATATTCCGCCGTTGGGTTACGCGTTGGCGCAGCTCAAGGGCATCTATATCCTTGCGGAAAACGCCCACGGCCTGGTGCTGGTGGACATGCACGCCGCCCACGAGCGGATCATGTACGAGCGCCTCAAGATCGCCATGGCCAGCGAGGGTCTCAGCGGCCAGCCGCTGCTGGTGCCGGAATCCCTGGCGGTCAGCCAGCGCGAAGCCGACTGTGCCGAAGAGCATGCCGGGGTGTTCCAGAAGCTCGGCTTTGAGTTGCAGCGCCTGGGCCCGGAAACCCTGGCCATCCGCCAGATTCCCGCGCTGCTCAAGCAGGCCGAAGCCAACCGCCTGGTCGCCGACGTGCTTGCCGACCTGATGGAATACGGCACCAGCGACCGCGTCCAGGCGCATATCAACGAACTGCTCGGCACCATGGCCTGCCACGGTGCGATCCGCGCCAACCGCCGCCTGGCGCTGCCGGAAATGAACGGCCTGCTGCGTGACATGGAAAACACCGAGCGCAGCGGGCAGTGCAACCATGGCCGACCGACCTGGACCCAGATGGGTCTGGACGATCTGGACAAACTGTTCTTGCGCGGTCGCTGATGAGTGCCCTGCCCCCCGCGATCTTCCTGATGGGCCCCACGGCTGCCGGCAAGACTGACCTGGCCATCGAGCTGACCAAGGTGCTGCCGTGCGAGCTGATCAGCGTCGACTCTGCCCTGGTTTACCGGGACATGGACATCGGCACGGCTAAACCTTCCAAAGAGCTGCTGGCGCAGTATCCGCACAAGCTGATCGACATCATTGACCCGTCCGAGAGCTATTCGGCGGCGAATTTCCGTACCGATGCCCTGGCCGCCATGGCCGAGATCACCGCGCGCGGCAATATTCCGCTGCTGGTCGGGGGCACGATGCTTTACTACAAGGCTTTGCAGGAAGGCCTGGCGCAGATGCCACCGGCCGATCCCCAGGTGCGCGCCGAGCTGGAAGAAGAGGCTGCACGCCTTGGGTGGCAAGCCTTGCACGACCAGTTGGCGGCTGTGGACCCGGTGTCCGCCGCGCGTATTCACCCCAATGATCCCCAACGGCTCAGTCGCGCCCTGGAAGTTTGGCGTGTCAGCGGCCAGACCATGACCTGGCATCGGCAGCGACAATCTGCGCAAAGTGCTGATGCAGGCGCATCTGGACAGTCACAATTGCCCTATACTGTGGCGAATCTGGCCATCGCTCCGGCAAATCGCCAGGTGCTGCATGAACGAATTGCACAAAGATTCACAATTATGTTGGAACAGGGGTTTATAGACGAGGTCGTAGCACTGCGTTCCAGAGGTGACCTGCATCCAGGGTTGCCTTCGATACGTGCTGTAGGCTACCGCCAAGTCTGGGATCATCTGGATGGCAAGCTGACGTCAGCCGAAATGCAGGAGCGCGGCATCATCGCCACGCGCCAATTGGCGAAACGCCAGTTCACCTGGTTGCGCAGCTGGAGCGATTTGCACTGGCTGGACAGCCTGGACAGCGACAATCTGTCACGCGCCTTGAAATACTTGGGAACGGTCTCCATATTGAGCTGAGTCCTTGCAATTGCCGTCTATCCTTGGGGGTGTGACGGCCATGAGTTATCTATTTTCCGATTTTTTTATTATTGATCCTTAAAGGAGTGCGGCACATGTCAAAAGGGCATTCGCTACAAGACCCTTACTTGAATACTTTACGTAAAGAGAAAGTGGGGGTTTCCATCTACCTGGTGAACGGTATCAAGCTGCAAGGCACTATCGAATCGTTCGACCAGTTCGTCATCCTGCTGAAAAACACCGTCAGCCAGATGGTTTACAAGCACGCTATCTCTACAGTGGTTCCAGTTCGTCCAATCCGCCTGCCTAGCGCAACCGGTGATGACGCAGCTGACGCTGAGCCAGGTAACGCCTGATAGGAGTCTCCTTTGTTCTTTGAGCGCCACGGTGGTGGTGAGCGGGTAATCCTCGTTCACTTGGATGGACAGGACCCTGAGGCGCGCGAAGATCCGCAGGAGTTTCAGGAGTTGGCAAATTCGGCCGGCGCCGAGACCGTTGCGTTTTTTAACGTGCCGCGTCATCGGCCAACCGCCAAATTCCTGATTGGCAGCGGCAAGGTCGAGGAACTGCGCGACCTGGTCCACGCCGAAGAAGCCGATCTGGTGATCTTCAATCACGTCCTCACGCCCAGTCAGGAACGCAACCTCGAACGTGTCTTCGAGTGTCGCGTGATCGACCGCACCGGCCTGATTCTCGATATTTTCGCCCAACGCGCCCGTACCCATGAAGGCAAGCTCCAGGTTGAACTGGCCCAGCTTGACCACATGAGCACGCGCCTGGTTCGCGGCTGGACTCACCTTGAACGTCAGGGTGGCGGTATCGGCATGCGTGGCCCGGGGGAAACCCAACTGGAAACCGACCGGCGTCTGCTGCGGGTGCGCCTGCGCCAGATCAAGGGCCGGCTGGAAAAAGTGCGCAGCCAGCGCGAGCAATCGCGCCGTGGGCGTTCGCGCGCGGACATACCTACCGTGTCCCTGGTGGGCTACACAAACGCCGGCAAGTCCACGCTGTTCAACAACGTGACCAAATCCGACGTGTACGCGGCCGACCAACTATTCGCCACTCTCGACCCGACCTTGCGCCGTCTGGATCTCGACGACCTGGGGCCGATTGTCCTGGCGGACACCGTGGGCTTCATTCGTCACTTGCCCCACAAGCTGGTCGAGGCATTTCGGTCTACGCTCGAAGAGTCGAGCAATTCCGATTTGCTGTTGCACGTGATCGATGCGGCCGAACCGGATCGCATGTTGCAGATCGAGCAGGTGATGCTGGTATTGGGCGAGATTGGCGCCCAGGACTTGCCGATCCTCGAGGTCTATAACAAACTCGATTTGCTTGAAGGCGTTGAGCCACAGATCCAGCGCGATGAGAGCGGCAAGCCCCAGCGGGTATGGCTGTCGGCGCGCGACGGCAGTGGCCTGGAGCTGCTTGAACAAGCCATTGCCGAATTGCTCGGCAGCGATTTGTTCGTCGGCACCTTGCGCTTGCCCCAGCGTTTTGCTCGACTGCGTGCACAGTTTTTCGAGTTGGGCGCAGTACAGAAAGAAGAATACGACGAAGAAGGTGTCAGCTTGCTGGCTGTTCGATTGCCGCGCACGGAGCTTAATCGGCTGGTCAGTCGTGAAGGCGTAGTACCGACAGAGTTCATCGAACAACACACTTTGCAATAAAAGCCTCCGAAAGCGGTTGTGCCGCAGTAGCAGGCATTCTGTAGCATTGGTCGGCGCGCCGTGGGTGCGCCTTTGCTTTATCAGATGGAGAGCGCTATGGCTTGGAATGAGCCGGGTGGCAACTCGAATAATCAGGATCCTTGGGGTGGTAAACGCCGCAATAATGGCGACCGCAAGGGGCCACCAGATCTCGACGAGGCCTTCCGAAAGCTGCAGGAAAGCCTGAATGGGTTGTTCGGTGGTGGAAAAAAACGTGGTGGTGACGACAGTGGTCGCACAAGCAAGGGCGGCGGCTACGGCCTGCTGGGCCTGGGCCTTGTCGTGCTGGCGGCCGTCTGGCTGTACAGCGCTGTCTACGTCGTGGACGAGCAGGAGCAGGCCGTGGTGCTGCGCTTCGGCAAGTACTACGAGACTGTCGGCCCGGGCCTGAACATCTACTTCCCGCCGATCGACAAGAAGTACATGGAAAACGTCACGCGTGAGCGTGCCTACACCAAGCAGGGCCAGATGCTGACCGAAGACGAGAACATCGTCGAAGTGCCGCTGACCGTGCAGTACAAGATCAGCAACCTGCAGGACTTCGTGCTGAACGTCGACCAGCCGGAAATCAGCCTGCAACACGCGACCGAAAGTGCCCTGCGCCACGTGGTGGGTTCCACCGCCATGGACCAGGTACTGACTGAAGGCCGTGAACTGATGGCCAGCGAGATCAAGGAGCGCCTGCAGCGGTTCCTCGATACCTATCGCACCGGTATCACCGTGACCCAGGTGAACGTACAGAGCGCAGCCGCGCCGCGTGAAGTTCAGGAAGCCTTCGATGACGTGATCCGCGCCCGTGAAGACGAGCAGCGTTCGCGCAACCAGGCTGAAACCTACGCCAACGGTGTCGTGCCGGAAGCCCGTGGTCAGGCCCAGCGTATCCTTGAGGATGCCAACGGTTACCGTGACGAAGTGGTCTCCCGCGCCAAGGGTGAGGCGGATCGCTTTACCAAGCTGGTCGCCGAGTACCGCAAGGCGCCGGAAGTCACCCGCGAGCGTCTGTACCTGGACACCATGCAGGAAGTCTTCAGCAACACCAGCAAGGTTCTCGTGACCGGCAACAAAGGTGGGCAGAACAACCTGCTGTACCTGCCGCTGGACAAGATGATCGAAGGTGGTCGTAGCAGCACCAGCGCACCGGCCACAGGTTCGACAGCCGCTGCCAATGAAGCGAGCGCCCGTGCGGCCGCTGACTTGGTGCAACAGCAAACACGTAGCAGGGAGAGTCGTTGATGAGCAATAAATCGCTGACCGCCCTGATTGTGGGCGTCGTCGTGGTCATCGCGGCCTGGAACTGCTTCTACATCGTGTCTCAGACCGAGCGCGCGGTGATGCTGCAATTCGGTCGCGTGGTCCAGGCGGATGTCCAGCCAGGCCTGCATGTGAAAGTCCCCTTCGTCAACCAGGTGCGCAAGTTCGATGCTCGCCTGATGACCCTGGATGCACCGACGCAGCGCTTCCTGACCCTGGAAAAGAAAGCCGTGATGGTTGACGCCTACGCCAAGTGGCGCGTCAAGGATGCCGAGCGTTTCTACACGGCAACCTCTGGTATCAAGCAACTCGCCGACGATCGTTTGTCGCGTCGTCTTGAGTCGGGCCTGCGTGACCAGTTCGGTAAACGCACCCTGCACGAGGTGGTGTCCGGTGAACGTGACGCGCTGATGGCTGACATCACGCGTTCGTTGAACGCGATGGCGGAAAAAGAGCTGGGCATTGAAGTGGTTGATGTCCGGGTCAAGGCCATTGACCTGCCGAAGGAAGTGAACCGCAGCGTGTTCGAGCGTATGAGCACCGAGCGTGAGCGTGAGGCTCGTGAGCACCGCGCCAAGGGTAACGAGTTGGCTGAAGGTATCCGTGCGGATGCCGACCGTCAGCGCCGTGTACTGCTGGCAGAAGCCTATCGCGAGTCCGAAGTGGCCCGTGGTGATGGTGATGCTCAAGCCGCAGCGATCTACGCCAAGGCCTACGGCCAGGACCAGGAGTTCTACGCGTTCTACCGTAGCCTGCGCGCCTACCGTGAAAGCTTCGCGAACAAAACCGACGTCATGGTGCTGGACCCAAGTAGCGATTTCTTCCGCTACCTGGAAAAAGCCAAGTAATCAGCTCGTCACTGTGTAGGACGCACTCCGTCGGGCGGCTAAAACGCCTGGCGGGGTGATCCTTTCAGAAAACGGGTGTATGATGCGGCAGCCGGGAAATTCCCGGCTTTTTTGCGTCTGCATGTTTGATTCGGCAGGCGTGACAGGTTTTTCGAGGAAAGTGCCCGACGAGGCCGATTGCAGGCCATTCGTCACGTCGCTCTTGCGCGTGGTTTATGCAGGCGGCGGGCATTTTCTGCTTCACTCAAGGCTCGGCCTAGGGCTGGCCGCCCGGATCAAAGGGGAATGGCGTAATGGCAACGGTAGACCGCTGGCTGCTGCCAGATGGCATCGAAGAAGTACTGCCACCGGAAGCTGCGCGCATTGAAGTAGCGCGTCGCCAGGTGTTGGATCTGTTCCAGAGCTGGGGTTACGAGTTTGTCGTGACCCCCCATATCGAGTACCTGGAATCCCTGCTGACCGGCGCGGGCCAGGACCTGGATCTGCGCACCTTCAAGGTCATCGACCCGCAATCGGGCCGGCAAATGGGTTTCCGTGCCGACATCACGCCGCAAGTGGCGCGCATTGACGCGCACACCCTGCGTCGCGAAGGCCCGAGCCGCCTGTGCTACGCCGGCAGTGTGCTGCATGCGCAGCCACGTGCCTTGTCGTCTTCCCGTAGCCCGATCCAGTTGGGCGCCGAGTTGTATGGCGATGCCAGCCCGAGCAGCGACGTTGAGGTGATCAGCTTGATGCTGGCCATGCTGCAACTGGCTGACGTACCTGATGTCCACATGGACCTGGGCCACGTCGGTATCTACCGCGGCCTGGCCCGTGCGGCCGGTTTGTCCGGTGAAGTGGAGCAGCAGTTGTTCGACGCCCTGCAACGCAAGGCGATCGATGAAGTGATTGCCTTGACCGAAGGTGTGCCTGCGGAGTTGGCCGAGATGCTGCGTGCACTGGTCAACCTGTGCGGTGGTCGTGAAGTGCTGGTGGCTGCGCGCGAGCGTCTGGCCAAGGCGCCGGCGCCGGTACTGGCTGCACTGGACGATGTGCTGGCTATCGCCGAGCAACTGTCGGCGCGCTTCCCGCAGCTGCCGCTGTACTTTGATCTGGGTGAATTGCGCGGTTACCACTACCACACTGGTGTGGTGTTCGCGGTGTTTGTACCGGGTGTTGGCCAGGCCATCGCCCAAGGCGGTCGTTATGACGACATCGGCGCCGACTTCGGTCGTGCCCGTCCGGCGACCGGCTTCTCTACCGATTTGAAAACCCTGGTGACCCTGGGGCGTGCTGAGGTCGAGCTGCCGTCTGGTGGCATCTGGATGCCCGACAGTACGGACGCGGCACTCTGGCAGCAGGTTTGCCAGTTGCGCAGTGAGGGTCAGCGTGTCGTTCAGGCTTTGCCTGGGCAGCCATTGGCCGCCGCCCGTGAAGCGGACTGCGACCGGCAATTGATTCAGCAGAACGGGCTTTGGCAAGTATCGCCACTGGCTTCTTGAGTTTTCCTGCCGGCCATCGCCGGCACCAAGTTTGCGCGAATGAGGACAAGTGTTATGGGTAAGAATGTCGTAGTCCTGGGCACCCAATGGGGTGATGAGGGCAAAGGCAAGATCGTTGATCTGCTGACCGAACATGCTGCCGCCGTAGTGCGCTACCAAGGTGGCCACAACGCTGGCCACACCCTGGTCATCGATGGCGAAAAAACCGTCTTGCACCTGATCCCGTCGGGCGTGCTGCGCGAAGGCGTGCAGTGCCTGATCGGCAACGGCGTGGTGGTTGCACCTGACGCCCTGCTGCGCGAGATCATCAAGCTGGAAGAGAAAGGCGTACCTGTGCGCGAGCGCCTGCGTATCAGCCCGTCCTGCCCGCTGATCCTGTCCTTCCACGTCGCGCTGGACCAGGCCCGTGAAAAGGCGCGTGGCGAGCTGAAGATCGGTACGACCGGTCGCGGCATCGGCCCGGCCTACGAAGACAAGGTCGCACGTCGTGGCCTGCGTGTGGGCGACCTGCTCAACATGCCGCGTTTCGAAGACAAACTGCGTGAACTGGTGGATTACCACAACTTCATGCTGGTCGGTTACTACAAAGAACCGGCTATCGAATTCGACAAGACCCTCGCTGAGTGCAAGGAATACGCTGAGCTGCTCAAGCCGCTGATGCTGGACGTGACCGCCGAACTGCACGACCTGCGTCGCGCCGGCAAAGACATCATGTTCGAAGGCGCCCAAGGCTCCCTGCTGGACATCGACCACGGCACCTACCCGTACGTGACCAGCTCCAACACCACTGCTGGTGGCGTTGCGACCGGTTCCGGTGTTGGCCCGATGTTCCTGGACTACATCCTGGGCATCACCAAGGCCTACACCACCCGTGTAGGTTCGGGTCCGTTCCCGACTGAGCTGTTCGACGAAGTCGGCGCTCACCTGGCCAAGCAAGGCCACGAGTTCGGTGCCACCACCGGCCGTGCCCGTCGTTGCGGCTGGTTCGACGCCGTTATCCTGCGTCGCGCTATCGATGTGAACAGCATCTCGGGCATCTGCCTGACCAAGCTGGACGTACTCGACGGCCTGGAAACCATCAACATTTGCGTCGGCTACAAAGACGCAAACGGTAATGATGTTGCCCCGACCGACGCTGACAGCTACGTGGGCCTGCTGCCTGTGTACGAAGAAGTGCCGGGCTGGACCGAATCGACCGTGGGTGCCAAAACCCTGGAAGAACTGCCGGCCAACGCCCGTGCCTACATCAAGCGCGTTGAAGCGCTGATCGGCGCACCGATCGACATTATTTCGACGGGTCCGGACCGCAACGAAACTATCGTTCTGCGTCACCCGTTCGCTTAATAAGCTGTTGATGTAAAAAGCAAAGGGCTCCTTCGGGAGCCCTTTGTCGTTTCTGGCGATCAAGCGGCACGACCCTTGCTTTGAATCCTTCTTTCGCGGTGCTATCAATTTAATGGCACCCGTGGTGGAGGGATTCCCGATGTCTGCCGTTCTCTCATTGTTACAAAGTCGTCTGTTGCGGCCTGTGTTCGTTACCCTAGGTATCGCCCTTTTGGTGCAAGTGCTGGTGGCCGTCGCTCTGACGCGGAGCACGGTGACTGCATTGGAAGCGGATTTGGGTAATCGCCTGGGTATCGACAGCCAGAAACTGTCTGGCGAGTTGGCGCAAGCCGGCAAGGAAGTCACGTCCAGCCTCGACAGCTTGTCGACCAGTACCCGTCAGCGTCTGACCGCCGGACTTTCGACGCGCTTGCAGGAAGAACAGAAGCAACTGCGTGCGACCCTGGAAAAAGACCTGAAAGACTCCGCCAACGACATGGCGCAACTACTGGCCTCGGTGGCGCCACGCGCCATGTGGG
This sequence comes from Pseudomonas sp. RP-B7, assembly GCF_059803535.1. Classification (NCBI taxonomy): domain Bacteria; kingdom Pseudomonadati; phylum Pseudomonadota; class Gammaproteobacteria; order Pseudomonadales; family Pseudomonadaceae; genus Pseudomonas; species Pseudomonas sp. RP-B7. The sequence goes on along the minus strand of NZ_JAPFHC010000027.1, from coordinate 31,091 downwards.
ACAGCGACGTGCCGACCTTGTCCGAGTTCGCCCGGCGCGCCCAGCGCAATCCCAACGTGCTGTTCGTGGTCTACGACGACGCGGCGGGCGAGCACCTGACGCGCTACTTGAACCGGGAAAACCCGATCAACAAGGCGTTGCTGGAAAAAGGCCAGGGTGACCGCGCACTCGACAAAGTGTTGAATGCGGCGAAGAACGATCCGTCGGTGTACTACGTCGAGGCCTCCATAAGCCCCAACGGCGTGGAAATCGGCAAGGTTCTGATGGGCGTTTCGACGGCTTCGGTCGAGGCCGACCTGCAAGCCCTGGACAAGCGTTTCGCCACCCTGATCGCCAGCGGTGATCAACTGGTTGGTGACAGCCTCAAAGGCGCCGCCGCTGACAGCGCCGCCGCCATGGGCGCACGCCTGCAATCGGCACAAGCCACCGCCACCCAGATGACCGCCAACACCACCAGCGCCGTACAGGAGGCCGCCGGCACGCTGCGCTGGCGCATCGGCATGGGGCTCGCGCTGGTCGGTCTGGGTGTCCTGCTGCTGATCGCCATCGTGCTCGGGCGCCGTGTGGTCAATCGCCTGAAGCTGTTGATTGCCGCAATGGATGACCTGGCTGCGGGCGAGGGCGACCTCACCAAACGTGTGCAAATCAGCAGCAAGGATGAAATCGGCGACATGGCTTCGGCGGTCAATCGCTTTGTGGATAAGTTGCAACCCATCGTGCGTGAAGCCGGCGATGTGGCCCAACGCACCGGCGTGGAAATCGGTGCGATGACCCTGCGAAATGCTGGCGCCGACGCCGCTGCCGGTTTGCAGCGCGATGAGGTGGCCGAGAGCCTGCGGGCGCTGTCACAAATGGCTGACGAGGCCCAGGCCGAAAGCCATGCCATGCAGGCCGCCTTGCAGCAGGTGGTGGATATTCGCCAGGCCACGGATGAAAACTCACGCACCTCGACGGAAGTCGGCAGCCTGATCGAAGCGCTGGCGGGGCAGGTGCAGGCCGGTTCCAAGGTGATCGAGCGCCTGGCCCAGCAGAGTGAGCAGATTGAGGTGGTGTTGACGGTGATCCATGGCATTGCCGAGCAAACCAACCTGTTGGCGCTCAACGCCGCCATCGAGGCGGCACGTGCCGGCGAAACCGGGCGCGGCTTTGCGGTGGTGGCGGACGAAGTGCGGGCATTGGCCAGCAAGACCCAGAGCTCTACCGGCGACATTCAGGCGCATATCGTCGCGTTGCAGCAGGGCGCGCGTGAAGCGGTGGAAACCATCGGCAAGGCCGGGCGTCAGGCCAATGAAGGCTTGCTGGTGCTGCGCGACAGCGTGCGCTTGCAGCAGACCGTACAGGCTTCGGTGGAGCAAGTGCATGCGGCTATTGGTTTGGCGACGCGTGCGGCGGAGCATCAGGCGCAAGGCGCGCAGGCGGTGCGTGGGCGGGTCGAGGTGATCCATGCCCAGGCCGAGCGGGCGGCGCAGGCGGTGGTGGAGACGACCGCCAGTGGCAAGGTGCTGGATGGGTTGGCGGCGCAGTTGAAGGCCAGCCTGGGGCAGTTTCGGGCTTGAAGGTCGTCAGCTCCGGCCTCATCGCAGGCAAGCCAGCTCCCACATTTTGATTTGTGAATACCGTCAAATGTGGGAGCTGGCTTGCTTGCGATAGCGGTATCAGCGGCTCAGATACATCCGAGTCGTCAGCAGATAAACCGGCAACCCCGACACCAGAATCAGCAGCGCCGCATACGGCGCCGCCGCTGCAAATTCCACATTCGAAGTGTGCGCCCACACTGCCGTCGCCAGGGTATTCAACCCGGTCGGGCTGAGCAGCAAGGTCGCCGTCAATTCCTTCATGGCATCCAGAAATACCAGTGCGAACGCCGCACCCAATGCAGGAAAGATGATCGGCAAGGTCACCCGGCAAAACGCGCTGAACGACGACGCGCCCAAGGTGCGTGCAGCCTCTTCCAATTGCGGAGCAGCCTTGTTCAACGCCGTACGGATCGGTGCTTGAGCCAAAGGCAAAAACAGCAACGCATACGCAATCAACAACAGCGCCGACGTCTGATACAGCGCCGGCACGTAATGCAGCGCGAAATACACCAGCGTCAACGCAATCACCAGGCCGGGCAGGGCGTGCAGCAGGTAGGGCAAGCGCTCGGCCCAGATCGCCAGCTGGCCTTTATAACGCACCACCAGCAAGCCTACCGGCACCGCCAGCACCAGGCACAACGCTGCGCCGCCGAGGGACAGCGCCAGCGAGGACAGCAGCGCCTCACTGATCGCGGCCACCGGAAACGCTGCCGATGAACCTACCGCTAGCCAGTAACCAAGCATGCCCAACGGAATGCCGCTGCCGATGATCGCCAGTGCCAGGCAATAGAGTTGCCCCAGCGGTGCCCATTTGCCCAATCGCACCTGCCCGGCATGTCGCGCCGCGCCCTGGCCGATGCGCACGTGTCGGCCCTTGCCGCGTACACGCAGCTCCAGCCACAGCAATGTCAGGCACATCACCAGCAATACCGCCGAGAGCATCGCGGCGTTGGCGTTACTGAATTCCAGTTCGAATTGCTGGTAGATCGCGGTGGTGAATGTTTGCAGGCCGATGATCGACAGCGCGCCGAATTCCACCAGCATATGCAGCGCGATCAACAACGCCCCGGCCAGCAGCGACGGCCACAGCAAGGGCAGGGTGACGCGCCAGAACACGCCCCAACGGTTCAGCCCCAGGGTGCGTGCGGACTCTTCCAGGGATGGGTCGAGGTTTCGCAGGGTCGCCGCCACCGGCAGGAAGACCAGCGGGTATTTCGACAGGCTCATCACCAGGATCGCGCCGCCGAGGCCTTCGAAGTTGGCACTCAACGACACCCAGGTAAAGCTACTGACGAACGCCGGCACCGCAAACGGCAGGCACAGGATCACGCCCCAGATGCGCCGCCCGCTCAGGTTGCTGCGTTCCAGCAGCCACGCCAGGGACAGCCCGACCACTGCGCACGTCACCGTCACTCCGACCATCAGCGCGAGGGTGTTGCGCAGCAGGCCGAATACATACGGGCGCCACAGCAGGTGCACGGCCTCGGCCCAGCCAGCCTGCCAGGCCTTGAGCCCGACGTACACCAGCGGCAGCAGGCTCAAGCCCACCAGAAACAGCACGGGCAACAGCAGCCAAATCGACGGCCGCTTGCGCCGCGGGCTGAACCCCCCGCGTAGGGCGGGGGCGTAGAGCGATGGGTTCATCAGTTCAAGCCAACGTCACGTTCCAGGTCCAGGGCTTCTTCGGCGTTGCCCAGGTCGGCGGGGGTGACTTTCGGCGGTTGCAACTCGCTGAAAGGCTTGAGGCCGCGGCTGGATTCCATGCCCTTGCGCAGCGGGTATTCGGCCGAGGTGTTGGTGATCACGCGCTGGCCTTCTTCACTGGCCATGAACGCCAGCAGTTGCTGGGCTTCCTTGGGATGCTTGCTGGATTTCAGCGCAGCAGCGGACGACACGGTGATCAGCCCGCCAACGTCGCCATCAGTGAAGTAATGCAGTTGCGAATCCAGGTTGGTTTTTTCCTTTTTCAGGGCAAACCAGTAGTAGTTGTTCACCAGCACGGTGGCCACTTCGCCATTCTCCACGGCTTTGAGGGCGACCATGTTGTTGCTGTAGACCTTGCCGAATGCGCGCAGGCCGGTCAGCCATTCTTCGGCGGCGTCACGTCCGTGCAGCTTGATGATCGCCACGGCCTGTTCCTGGAACGCGCCGCTGGTGGGCACGAAGCCGACCTTGCCTTGCCACTCGGGGCCGGCGAAATCCAGCACCGACTTGGGCAGGTCTTTTTCGGCGATCAGTTTCGGGTTGAAGGCCACGACGCGGGTGCGCGCGGTCACGCCCATCCAGTCGCCATTGGCGCCGACATAGTCCTTGGGCAAGACATCGAGGGTGGCGGCGTCGATCTTGGCTAGCATGCCTTGCTCGCCGAGTTTGTTCAGCGGCGGCGACTCTTCGGTGTAGATCACATCGGCCGGGGAGCGTGCGCCTTCTTCGACGACCTGGCTGGCCAGCTGGTTGCTGCTGCCTTTGCGCACGTTGACGTGAATGCCGGTCTTGGCTTCGAAGGCCTTGGCGAGTTCATCGCCGACTTCCTTGTGCTGACCGTTGTACAGGGTCAGGGAGACCTTGTCGGCAGAATAGGCGGCGGGCGAGAGCAGGGTCAGGCCGAGCAGAGTGATGGTCAGGCCACGCAGAAGGGATGTCTTGAGACGGGTATCGCGGATCATCATCCGGAGGTTTCCTCGCTTGAGTGCAACAAATCATTGCAAGGATAAACGATAAACCTTCTCAAGTGCGGGCGAGGGGGGAATAGGTATGCAACTTTTGAAGCTGGCGTTTTCAAACCCCGGAAACGAAAAAACCCGCTTTCGCGGGTTTGATCTGAATTTGGTGCCCAGGAGAAGACTCGAACTTCCACGACCTTGCGATCACCAGCACCTGAAGCTGGCGTGTCTACCAATTTCACCACCTGGGCATTATCAAGCAACGTTGCCGCTGTTGATGGGGCGAACTATACGGCGGGCTTTTAGATCTGTAAACCCCTGATTCAAAAAAATAAATCGAGATTTGCGTTAAAAATCAAAGGCCTGAAACGAAAAAACCCGCTTTCGCGGGTTTGATCTGAATTTGGTGCCCAGGAGAAGACTCGAACTTCCACGACCGTAAGGTCACCAGCACCTGAAGCTGGCGTGTCTACCAATTTCACCACCTGGGCAACATCAACAACGTTGCCGTCGTCGATGGCGCGCACTATACGGAGGGGCTTTTGAGCTGTAAACCCCTGCCATGAAAAAAACCTGGAATATTTCTCCAGTGGTCGTGCAAGGTGCCTGGAAAGGGCACCAAAGGGCTTTTAAACGCTTGTTGATGCCTGAAATTTCCCGTTTCAATACGCGTATGCCAAACTAACCCGCATATAGACAAGGTGAAAACTCTCTAATGGCCGATTGGCAGTCCCTCGATCCCGAGGCCGCTCGTGAAGCGGAAAAATATGAAAACCCTATTCCTAGCCGCGAACTGATCCTGGCGCATCTCGCCGATCGGGGTTCGCCTGCTAGCCGCGAGCAGTTGGTTGAAGAATTCGGTCTGACCACCGAAGACCAGCTCGAAGCCCTGCGCCGCCGCTTGCGTGCCATGGAGCGCGACGCACAACTGATCTACACCCGCCGTGGCACTTATGCACCTGTGGATAAGCTTGACCTGATCCTGGGCCGCATCGCCGGCCACCGTGACGGCTTCGGCTTCCTGATCCCGGACGACGGCAGCGACGACCTGTTCATGAGCCCGGCGCAAATGCGTCTGGTGTTCGATGGCGACCGTGCGCTGGCGCGCGTGTCTGGCCTCGACCGTCGTGGTCGCCGTGAAGGCGTGATCGTCGAAGTGGTGTCCCGTGCCCACGAGTCCATCGTTGGCCGTTACTTCGAAGAAGGCGGCATCGGCTTTGTAGTGCCGGATAACCCGAAGGTCCAGCAGGAAGTGCTGATCACCCCAGGTCGCAATGGCGCCGCCAAGGTCGGTCAGTTCGTCGAGGTGAAGATCACCCACTGGCCAACCGCACGGTTCCAGCCACAGGGCGATATTGTTGAAGTGGTCGGCAACTACATGGCGCCGGGCATGGAAATCGACGTTGCGCTGCGCACCTACGATATTCCTCACGTCTGGCCTGAGGCTGTGCTGAAGGAAGCCGCCAAGCTCAAGCCGGAAGTGGAAGAAAAAGACAAAGAAAAACGCATCGACCTGCGCCATCTGCCGTTCGTCACCATCGACGGCGAAGATGCCCGCGACTTCGACGATGCGGTCTACTGCGAAGCCAAGCCGGGCAAGCTGCGTCTGTTTTCCGGCGGCTGGAAGTTGTTCGTTGCGATTGCCGACGTGTCCAGCTATGTGAAGATCGGTTCGGCCCTGGACAACGAAGCCCAGGTGCGCGGCAACTCGGTGTATTTCCCCGAGCGCGTGATTCCGATGCTGCCCGAGCAGCTGTCCAACGGCCTGTGCTCCCTGAACCCGAAAGTCGACCGTTTGGCCATGGTGTGCGAGATGACCATCTCGAAAACCGGCGAAATGACCGACTACCAGTTCTATGAAGCGGTGATCCACTCCCAGGCGCGCCTGACCTACAACAAGGTCAGCACCATCCTGGAAACGCCGAAGACCAGCGAAGCCAAGGCCCTGCGTACTGAATACGCAGGCGTAGTGCCGCACCTCAAGCAGCTTTATTCGCTGTACAAAGTGTTGCTGGGCGCCCGTCATACCCGTGGCGCGATCGATTTTGAAACCCAGGAAACCCGGATTGTCTTCGGTTCCGAGCGCAAGATCGCCGCGATTACCCCGACCACGCGTAACGATGCCCACAAGCTGATCGAGGAATGCATGCTGGCGGCCAACGTGGCCACTGCCGAATTCCTGCAGAAGCACGAAATTCCTGCGCTGTATCGCGTGCACGACGGCCCGCCGCCGGAGCGTCTGGAGAAGCTGCGCGCGTTCCTCGGCGAGCTCGGCCTGTCCCTGCACAAAGGCAAGGACGGCCCGACGCCGAAGGACTACCAGGCACTGCTGGCGAGCATCAAGGATCGTCCGGATTACCACGTGATCCAGACCGTCATGCTGCGCTCCCTGAGCCAGGCGGTGTACAGCGCCGATAACCAGGGCCACTTCGGCCTGAATTACGAAGCGTACACGCACTTCACTTCGCCGATCCGTCGTTACCCGGACCTGCTCACGCACCGCGCGATCCGCAGCGTGATCCATTCCAAGCAGAACACCCCGCACGTTAAGCGCGCCGGTGCCATGACCATTCCGAAGGCACGGATCTATCCGTACGACGAAGCGGCCCTGGAACAGTTGGGCGAGCAGTGCTCCATGAGCGAGCGCCGCGCCGACGAAGCTACCCGCGACGTGGTGAACTGGCTCAAGTGCGAGTTCATGAAGGATCGCGTAGGCGAGTCGTTCCCAGGTGTGATCACCGCCGTCACCGGCTTTGGCCTGTTTGTGGAGCTGACCGACATCTACGTCGAAGGCCTGGTACACGTTACCGCCTTGCCGGGTGACTACTACCACTTCGATCCTGTGCATCACCGCCTGGCGGGCGAGCGCACCGGTCGCAGCTTCCGTCTGGGCGACACCGTGGAAGTGCAGGTCATGCGCGTCGATCTCGACGAGCGCAAGATCGATTTTGGTATGTCCGACAAGCCGGCCGAGTCGCCGGGTAGCCGTAAAAAGCGTGGCAGTACACCCACTGCTCCGGCAAGCAAAGGCAAGGGTGCCCCTGCCAAAGCAGCGCCTGAGCCTGAGCCGGCCAAGGCTGGTCGTCGCTCTGCGGCCAAGGAAAAAGCCCCCGAGGCCTACCGCCCGAGCGACGCCGCGGCGAAAAATGCCGAGCTGCGCAAGAGTCGTGAGTTGAAGCAGCAGTTGCTCAACGAAGCCAAAAGCGGTGGTAAAGCGGCGTCTGGGGGAAAGTCCCACGGGGCGGAAAAACCGTCGAGCAAGCCGAGTAAACACCGTAAAGGCCCGCCGAAAGCGGGCTCGGCCCCTGCCAAAAGCAGTGGGTCGCGCAAACCTAAGGCCAAGTCATGAGTCTGGAAAAAATCTACGGCGTACACGCCGTGGAAGCACTGCTGCGTCACCACCCGAAGCGCGTCAAGCAAGTGTGGTTGGCAGAAGGTCGCAGCGAGCCGCGCGTTCAGGCGCTGGTTGAGCTGGCGAACCAAAACAAGGTTGCCATCGGTCAAGCCGAGCGTCGTGAAATGGACGTTTGGGTCGAAGGCGTTCACCAGGGCGTGGTTGCGGACGTAAGCCCGAGCCAGGTCTGGGGCGAGGCGATGCTCGACGAGCTGCTCGACCGTACCGAGGGTGCGCCGCTGTTGCTGGTGCTGGACGGCGTGACCGACCCGCACAACCTCGGCGCCTGCCTGCGTTCGGCAGATGCTGCCGGCGCACTGGCGGTGATCGTGCCCAAAGACAAGTCGGCCACCCTGACGCCGGTTGTGCGCAAGGTTGCCTGCGGTGCAGCGGAAGTGATTCCGCTTGTGGCCGTGACCAACCTGGCGCGCACCCTGGAGAAACTCCAGCAGCGCGGCTTGTGGGTCGTGGGCACGGCAGGGGAGGCGGAGGTCAGCATTTATGACCAGGACCTCACCGGCCCGACCATCCTGATCATGGGCGCCGAAGGCAAGGGCATGCGTCGCCTGACCCGTGAGCACTGCGATTATCTGGTGCACCTGCCGATGGCCGGTAGCGTCAGCAGCTTGAACGTGTCGGTTGCCACCGGCGTGTGCTTGTTCGAAGCGCAGCGTCAGCGTGGCGCGAAGGCCAAGCCGAAGAAGTAACTAGGTCTGTCGCAGGCCAAATGTGGGAGCGGGCTTGCTCGCGAATACGGTATGTCAGTCACTGCAATTGGGGCTGATACACCGTATTCGCGAGCAAGCCCGCACCCACATTGGTTTGTGTTTGGCCTGAGAAGGTGATTGTTCAAATAATCACCAATCACCTTGCACGCTTCCTCCCCCTTCTCTACAATTGCGCCCCTTGCCTTCCTGGCGGGCACCGATGTGTCCCCCTTCGGCAAGATCCATAAGTGTCATTCACTCCTTGTCTGACCGTTTTTGAGCGGCAGGCTACAACCCGTAAGGAGCATTCATGCGTCATTACGAAATCATCTTTTTGGTCCACCCGGATCAAAGCGAGCAAGTCGGCGGCATGGTTGAGCGTTACACCAAGCTGATCGAAGAAGACGGCGGCAAAATCCACCGTCTGGAAGATTGGGGCCGTCGTCAACTGGCCTACGCAATCAACAATGTTCACAAGGCTCACTACGTGATGCTGAACGTTGAGTGCACTGGCAAGGCCCTGGCCGAGCTGGAAGACAACTTCCGCTACAACGATGCAGTGATCCGTAACCTGGTCATCCGTCGCGAAGAAGCCGTTACCGGCCAATCCGAGATGCTCAAGGCTGAAGAAAACCGCAGTGAGCGCCGTGAGCGTCGCGACCGTCCTGAGCACGAAGGCGCTGAAAGCGCTGATAGTGATGACAGCGACAACAGCGACAACGCTGACGAGTAATCCACGGACCTTTTAAGGAGCCTATCAAATGGCACGTTTCTTCCGTCGTCGTAAATTCTGCCGCTTCACCGCTGAAGAAGTGAAGGAGATCGATTACAAAGATCTCAACACTCTGAAAGCCTACGTATCCGAGACCGGCAAAATCGTTCCAAGCCGTATCACCGGTACCAAAGCTCGTTATCAGCGTCAGCTGGCCACCGCTATCAAGCGCGCCCGCTTCCTGGCCCTGCTGGCCTACACCGACAGCCACGGCCGCTGAGACCGGGCAGTCGACAAGTAGTAAGGGATTGAATGCATGCGCGCCTTAGCTGAGTTCATCATGCGCGGTCGTGTGCAGGCCACTCTGGTAGTGGCTGGATGTGCGGCATTGCCGTTGCTTTATTGGTTGGGTGCTGCCGCTGGTTGCCTTGTGCTGCTGCGGCGCGGTTTGAAGGACGCCCTTGGCGTTCTTGCCCTGGGATTGTTGCCTGCCTTGATCTGGTGGGTGCAATTGGGTGATCCACGGGTACTTCTGGTACTGCTGGGGTCATCGAGCCTTGCGTTGGTTCTGCGCGCAAGTGAGTCCTGGGTCCGCACGCTGCTGGTCAGCGTGGCATTGGGGTTGGTGTACTCAGTGATGCTTGGCGCGGCTTTCCGCCCGCAAATCGAAGCGCTGTCGCAAGAGATCGTCAAGATCCTGCCGATGGCCCTCGGGGATCTCTACCAGCAATTGTCGGTAGATGAGCGAGCGCGGTTTGCGTCACTGATTGCCCCGGTCCTGACCGGCCTGATTGCGGCATTGTTGCAGGTCGTCAGCGTGCTGAGCCTGATTGTTGGGCGCTATTGGCAGGCGTTGTTGTACAACCCGGGTGGTTTTGGTCGCGAATTTCGCAGTATCAGAATCCCAGCGGGGCCGGCGATGTTGCTGCTGGCGTGCATGGTTGTCGGGCCGAATTTCGGCCCACAGATGGCCGTGTTGGCGCCGATTTGCAGCGTACCGCTGGTGTTTGCCGGATTGGCCCTGATTCATGGGCTGGTTGCGCGAAAGCGCCTGGCCAAATTCTGGCTGGTGGGGTTGTACGTCACGCTGTTGCTGTTCATGCAGCTGATCTATCCGTTACTCGTGGTCTTGGCCATTGTCGACGGCCTGATTGATTTTCGCGGTCGTCTGGCGCCGAAAGACGCCGACAACGCGAACGGTGAAGGTTAAAAGTTAGAGGATTTTCACATGCAACTGATCCTTCTGGAAAAAGTCGCCAACCTGGGCAACCTGGGCGACAAAGTGAACGTTAAGGCCGGCTACGGTCGTAACTACCTGCTGCCATACGGCAAAGCCACCGCTGCAACCGCTGCCAACCTGGCTGCGTTTGAAGAGCGTCGTGCTGAGCTGGAAAAAGCAGCAGCAGACAAGAAAGCTTCGGCCGAAACTCGCGCTGCCCAACTGGCTGAGCTGGAAGTGACTATCACTGCCACCGCCGGTGACGAAGGCAAGCTGTTCGGTTCGATCGGCACCCACGACATCGCTGATGCACTGACCGCCTCCGGCGTTGAAGTGCAGAAGAGCGAAGTTCGTCTGCCGAACGGCACCATCCGCAACGTAGGCGAATTCGACGTAGCCGTGCACCTGCACGCCGAAGTTGAAGCCACCGTACGCGTTGTCGTGGTAGCAGCTTAAGTCGCACCTAACTGACTGGCACCTACGGTGTCAGCCGGTTAACATCGGGCACGATCCTGTTTACAGGTCGTGCCTTTTGTTTTTCTACACACCCCAAATTCCAAGTGGCCATGAACGATATTTCAGCTCCTGAGCAATACGATCTGCAAACCGCTGCCCTGAAGGTGCCGCCGCATTCCATCGAGGCCGAACAGGCCGTGCTCGGTGGCTTGATGCTGGACAACAACGCCTGGGAGCGCGTGCTGGATCAAGTCTCGGACGGTGATTTCTATCGCCATGACCACCGCCTGATCTTCCGTGCCATCGCCAAGCTGGCCGACCAGAACTCGCCGATCGACGTGGTGACCCTGGCCGAGCAGCTGGACAAGGAAGGCCAGACCTCCCAAGTCGGCGGTCTGGGCTACCTCGGTGAACTGGCAAAAAATACGCCGTCCGTCGCCAACATCAAGGCGTATGCGCAGATCGTCCGCGAGCGCGCCACCCTGCGCCAGTTGATCGGCATCAGCACCGAAATCGCCGACAGTGCCTTCAACCCCGAAGGCCGCACCGCCGCCGAGATCCTCGACGAAGCCGAACGCCAGATCTTCCAGATCGCCGAAGCACGCCCGAAGACTGGCGGCCCGGTGGGCGTCAACGAGCTGTTGACCAAGGCCATCGACCGTATCGACACGCTGTTCAATACCGATAACGCCATCACCGGTATTTCCACCGGCTACACCGACCTCGACGAGAAGACCAGCGGCCTGCAACCGGCCGACCTGATCATCGTCGCCGGCCGTCCATCCATGGGTAAAACCACCTTTGCGATGAACCTGGTGGAAAACGCCGTGTTGCGCAGCGACAAGACCGTATTGGTGTACTCCCTGGAGATGCCAGGTGAATCGCTGATCATGCGGATGCTCTCGTCCCTGGGCCGTATCGACCAGACCAAGGTCCGTGCCGGTCGCCTGGAAGACGACGACTGGCCGCGCCTGACCTCGGCGGTCAACCTGCTCAACGATCGCAAGTTGTTCATCGATGACACCGCGGGCATCAGCCCGTCGGAGATGCGCGCACGTACCCGCCGCCTGGTGCGTGAGCACGGCGACATTGCGCTGATCATGATCGACTACCTGCAATTGATGCAGATCCCCGGCTCCAGCGGCGACAACCGCACCAACGAGATTTCCGAGATTTCCCGGTCCCTCAAGGCCCTGGCCAAGGAATTCAACTGCCCGGTGGTGGCGTTGTCCCAGCTCAACCGCTCCCTGGAACAGCGTCCCAACAAGCGCCCGGTGAACTCCGACTTGCGGGAATCCGGAGCGATCGAGCAGGACGCCGACGTCATCATGTTCGTGTATCGCGACGAGGTGTACCACCCCGAGACCGAGCACAAGGGCATCGCCGAAATCATTATCGGTAAGCAGCGGAACGGGCCGATCGGCTTTATCCGCCTGGCGTTCATCGGCAAGTACACTCGCTTCGAGAACCTGGCGCCGGGTAGCTACAACTTCGACGATGACGAGTAACGCTGGCTAAGGCCTGGCAAACAGATCCCGGATCGTGGCTTCGTCGTATTGGTAGTTCCAGCGTAATTCACTGCCCGCTTGGATGTTTTCGCTGGCAAAAAGCCCGGTGAGGATCAGTTGCTCCGAAGGGCCGTCGCCTGTTTGGGCCTGGACCCGAAACTGCGCGGCTTCAACGTTATAGCCAGTGGCGGCCTGCCGGACCGGGGTGCCCGCAGTGTCGTAGTCAAATAGGGTGTTGATCCGCGACAGCACATTGTCTCCAGAGAGCACTGGCTGGGTATTCACTGCAAAGGGAGTGGTCGGCCTGACGTTTTTCACTGCCATCAGATAAGGGTCCCTGCGCGCCTTGGCAATGAACAGGGGCAACAACTCTCCACCGTAGACACCCAGTGCTTCACCGGCTGCGAGGGGGCGCCGGCTGATAACGGTGGCTTGGCCGATCAGCGAGGCTTCTTGGGGAAATCGTTGATGGGCTGCTGTGAAGGGCACCACCTCGAGTTTGTCTTCATAAAGCTGTGCGACGCTTTCATAGCCTTCCCACCGGATGTATGGACGAAGCTGAATATTCTCGTATACACGGTTGGACGTTAACGATCTTCCTCGACTTTGTAGCAGCCGAATACGCATCGGCTTGCCTTGTTGGTCGCGTAGCGGATAACGGCCGTTGTTGGCACGATCATAATGACCCCGGTAGTTTTGGCTGAATTGATAGCCGCGCTCGGCGCGCATGTGGTTCAGTTCTTGACGTGTGTATTGCGCCTTTACCCAGCCCTCTTCGGCGGACAGGTACGTGCTGGAGGTGTGGGTCGACTCAAAATCCGCGCTCGAATCCATGTCTTCAGCTGACGGTGTAGGGGAGTTTTCTCCGCCGAGTAATTTTCCTTTGGCGGGATCAATTTCCCAGCCCCCTCCGGCTTTGCTACGCAGGTAGGGTTGATAGAACCTGAAAGGGCTGCGGGTGTCGATCAGCCGCCATCCCGGATGGGCAGGTTTGACTCGGTAATATTTCTGACTGTCTTGAATGTAATAACGGCAACTGCCGTCCGATAGCGCAGGGGTTCGATGGATGTTGTCAGGCCCTGCTGTCAGCCCGGACAACGGCGCCGTTTCCGCGAATAGCGGGTCGAGTGCTATTCCTGCGCCGTTTGATGCCGGCGGGAAAGGCGGCAAGGCTCGGCAAGGCGTCGGGCCCTCGGCCAATAGCCGTTGGGCGGTTTTGTGCAGTGCCTGCTCAAGGCTGGTTGTGCCCGATTGGCTGAGCAGTGCGCTGTGTTCAGTGGGGGAGAGTGTTTGCTCAATCGCCTCAGGCAGAGGAAGGGGGGCGCTCGGTTGTGCCCCTTGGGCGTCGTGGATGGCGTATAGCTCGCCTTGTCGGATCAAGGCATGCGGTGCGCTGGCCTCGCCGTCACCGATACTCCCCAGAAGCGGGCCGTCGGCGCTGCCATCATACAGTTCAAGCCTGTGGGAGGCGGGCCAGCCGGGAATCTGTTCCAGGGTGTACAGCGCCATCGGCACGCTCTCGCGGTTGCGCATCGAGCCGAGGAAAATACTGCTTTTTAGCCGCGTGGCGTCTGCCGCGCAGCGGTAGGCGTTGGCCTCCTCAAGCAATAGGTCGGGCAGGCCTTCGCCCTTTTGCAGGCGCTGGTGTTCCGGCTGCGTAAGCGTGGACTCCAGTTCTTCGAGGTGGCTTTTGGTCAGTTCCGGTATGAGTGTGCGCATGCTTGTTTCAGCCGGGGTGATGGCGGTTTCACTTGCGCCATTGAGCTGGGAAAACAGCCACTGTTTTTTTTGCGAGGCGTGCTTGGTCAATACCGTGGCCAGGTTTTCGGTTTTGGTGAAATAGTCGATGGGGGTAGGGGGCAAAAGCTGATTGAACTCGGTCTGTGGCAACTGCTCTTGCACCACATGCAACAGCTCTCCCTTTCTGAACCGGGCCTCACTGACGTTGATTTGCAGTGTTCCATTGCCGGCGCTCATCAAAATTTTCTGTTGCTTGTCCACGACCCTCAATACGTACGAGGCGGGCCACTCCGGCAGCGAGCCCAGCAGGTGAAACTGAATAAGTGGCGATAGCGCTGTCACCGAGGCACCCTCGGCGCGTTCCAGGTTGAAATCACTGATTTCCTGGTCCAGGTTGAAGTGCCTGACGGTGTCACGCAGTAAGGGCGGTGGACGGACCATCTCTTCATGGGCCAGGCGTATCGTCGTGGTGTCTGCGCCGCTTAGCAACAGGATAGGTTCGACGGCGTGTGGCTTGATGTTGGCAGCGTCGGGGCCCAGTCGCTTGATCAGTTTGAAGTTGTCCCAGTCCAGGGGCGTCTCGTGCGCGTGGCGCCAACCGCCTGCGCCATTGGTGAGCAGCGGCGGCGAGTACGCATGCGGGTCAGAGGGGTGTGACAGCTCCCATTGGCTGCCAATGGGTGAGCGTCGGGCGGCATAGGCATGGTCATCCAGTTTCACGTAGTACTGCTGTTCGTGAGAATACAGCCCCTGTTTGTCGGCAACCCAATGGTTGGGCAGCGCTTCCGGCTGACGGTAAGGCTTCAGGTCAGCGTGCCACAGGCGCCATCCTTGGTTGCGCACCTGTACTTTCACCAGCCCCGCAGTGAACCGTCCGGCCTTGATGGCGCCGGCGGTGGCGACGGCCATGGCGACATTGTCGATCACGTCCAACAGATCTTCGAGCGCTGCGTGGCTGTCGCCTCGGCGCCAGGCGGCAAACCCGTTGTAGACCGTGCCGATCAATTGCGCGCCGGTGACAATCAGGAGCGCTTCACCCACGATGGGCACGAACGATGCGGCGAAAAACAGCAGGGATTTGCCCAGGTCTATGTAGTACTGCAAGCGCTTTTGTCGGCTGATAATGTCGGCCTGTGCTGTGGGGACTGCCACTGCGCAAGCGTCGCTTTCGATCTGCGCGAAACGCTTCAAGCTGATGGCTTGGAACAGATGGCCAGTGATGCCAGTCAGTGTCAGCGGTTTTTCCAGGTGGGCGGGCCTGATTTTTCCCGGTGAGCCAACAGGCAGCCAATCCACCCAACTGGGCTTCACGGCCAGTAGTGATTCTCGCAAGTGCACGGGGACCAGGCCTTTGAAAAACGCCAGGTATTGCGGTTGCAGAAGGCGTGCGGTGAGTTGTGTTTCCAGTTCCTGCATCGTCTGGTGTAGACGGATGGGGGCTGTCGGATCTTCGGGGGTGTAGAGGATTGGCTGGGTCTCGGCCCGGAGGTCGTAGATAACCAGAACGCTGGGCAGCACCACCCCGCCGATGGTCAGATGGTTGCAGGTCAGGGCAACGTGATGGCCGTGTTCTGTGAGGCCGCTCAAGTCCTCGTAAAGGGTTTGCGGTATGTCGCCCTTGAGGTAGGCCAACTGAGCAGCCACGGCGAGCTTGTGTTGTTCGTGCTCGCGGAAGTGTCCGCGCACCACCACGCTGGATTTGATGACCGCGCGAATATGGTTGAGGTATTTGCCGCCCAGGTCCAGCCGGCGACAGAAGCCGGCGAAGAGGGTGGGTGATTGCAATGTATCAATGCGCCCGGAGGCGCTGGTGTTAAGAATCTTCGAGCCTGCCTCCATGCCATCGTCTTCAGCCTCCGACGCCTCGAAGTTCTGTAGCGCCGCTTCCAGAAGGGATTGTTCGGTGGTGCGTGCGTGGGTATGCAGCAGTCCGAGCAGGTGGCTGGTTTTCCACTCGCGAACCAGGATCGACGTCTTCGCATCCAGCAGCGTCAGGTACTCACTCTTCATGGCCTGCTCGAGCAGGGGGAGCGCGAACGCCTCCGGGCTCTGGATGCGATCGAAGACCGCTTGAAGTTGATGCCTGGATTGATTGCCTTTGAGCAAACTGTTGCGCAAGGCGGTGCGTATATCCGCCGGCGCTCGGGCCAGCCATGTGGGGAGCTGGGTTTTGATGAAGTCTGCGTGGGCATCGGGGCCCGGGGCGGGCGGGGATAGAGCGGTGTGACTGTTCATCGGCATTTCCAACGGAATAGGGGGCGTTGCGAAAGCCTATTCATGGCGCCGTAGGGCAAGGGCCTAGCGGATTAGGCCCCGCACACCCGCAAATTAGGCTTGTTGCCGGATTAAGCAGGGGGCGTGGTAAAAGCCGACCATTGCCGTCGGAATTGGTCAAAATTTGTGCTATATTCCGCCCCCGCGATTTTTCATCTCAACACCGGTCACCGTCATGCAAACAGCCAAGCCGTTATTTGACTATCCCAAGTATTGGGCCGAATGCTTCGGTCCAGCGCCATTCCTGCCCATGAGCAGGGAGGAGATGGATCAGCTTGGCTGGGATTCCTGCGACATCATCATCGTCACTGGTGATGCCTACGTTGACCATCCGTCGTTCGGCATGGCGATCATCGGCCGGCTGCTGGAGTCCCAGGGCTTCCGCGTCGGGATCATTGCCCAACCGAACTGGCAGTCCAAAGACGACTTCATGAAGCTCGGCGAGCCGAACCTGTTCTTCGGCGTCGCGGCCGGCAACATGGACTCCATGATCAACCGCTACACCGCCGACAAGAAAATCCGCTCCGACGACGCCTACACCCCCGGCGGCATGGCCGGCAAACGCCCGGACCGCGCCAGCCTGGTGTACAGCCAGCGCTGCAAGGAAGCCTACAAGCACGTGCCGATCGTGCTCGGTGGCATCGAAGCCTCCCTGCGCCGCATCGCGCACTACGACTACTGGCAGGATCGCGTACGCAACTCGATCCTGATCGACGCCTGCGCCGACATCCTGCTGTACGGCAACGCCGAGCGGGCGATTGTCGAAGTCGCCCAGCGCCTGTCGTGGGGCCACAAGATCGAAGACATCACCGACGTGCGCGGTACCGCGTTCATTCGTCGTGACACGCCGGCAGGCTGGTACGAAGTGGACTCCACGCGTATCGACCGCCCGGGCAAGATCGACAAGATCATCAACCCGTACGTCAACACCCAGGACACCCAGGCCTGCGCCATCGAGCAGGAAAAGGGGCCGGTGGATGACCCGGAAGAAGCCAAGGTCGTACAGATCCTGGCCAGCCCGCGCATGACCCGCGACAAAACGGTGATACGCCTGCCTTCCGTGGAAAAAGTCCGCGGCGATGCGGTGCTCTACGCCCACGCCAACCGCGTGTTGCACCTGGAGACCAACCCAGGTAACGCCCGCGCCCTGGTGCAGAAGCATGGTGAAGTGGATGTGTGGTTCAACCCGCCGCCCATCCCGATGACCACCGAAGAAATGGACTACGTGTTCGGCATGCCTTACGCCCGCGTCCCGCACCCGGCGTATGGCAAGGAGAAGATCCCGGCCTACGACATGATCCGCTTCTCGGTGAACATCATGCGTGGCTGCTTCGGCGGCTGCACCTTCTGCTCGATCACCGAGCACGAAGGCCGCATCATCCAGAACCGTTCCGAAGAGTCGATCATTCGCGAGATCGAAGAGATCCGCGACAAGGTCCCGGGCTTTACCGGAGTGATCTCCGACCTCGGCGGTCCGACCGCGAACATGTACCGCATCGCCTGCAAGAGCCCGGAAATCGAATCCGCGTGCCGCAAGCCGTCGTGCGTGTTCCCCGGCATCTGCCCGAACCTGAACACCGACCACTCTTCCCTGATCCAGCTGTACCGCAGCGCTCGTGCGTTGCCGGGGGTGAAGAAGATCCTGATCGCGTCCGGCCTGCGCTACGACCTTGCGGTCGAGTCGCCGGAATACGTCAAGGAGCTGGTAACCCACCACGTGGGTGGTTACCTCAAGATCGCCCCGGAACACACCGAGGAAGGTCCGCTCAACCAGATGATGAAGCCGGGCATTGGCAGCTATGACAAGTTCAAGCGCATGTTCGAGAAGTACACCAAGGAAGCGGGCAAGGAGCAGTACCTGATCCCGTACTTCATCGCCGCCCACCCGGGCACCACCGATGAAGACATGATGAACCTGGCCCTGTGGCTCAAGGGCAACGGCTTCCGTGCCGACCAGGTGCAGGCGTTCTACCCGTCGCCTATGGCCACTGCCACGGCCATGTACCACTCGGGCAAGAACCCGCTGCGCAAGGTCACCTACAAGAGCGACGCGGTGACCATCGTCAAGAGCGAAGAGCAGCGCCGTCTGCACAAGGCGTTCCTGCGTTATCACGACCCCAAAGGCTGGCCGATGCTGCGTGAGGCACTGACCCGCATGGGCCGCGCCGACCTGATCGGTCCGGGCAAGGAGCAGTTGATCCCGCTGCACCAGCCGAGCACTGACAGCTACCAGAGCGCCCGTCGCAAGAACTCGACGCCGGCCGGCAGCCATAAGGTCGCCAAGGAAACCACCACCAGGATCCTCACCCAGCACACCGGTCTGCCACCGCGCGGCAGTGACGGCAGCAACCCGTGGGACAAGCGTGAGCAAGCCAAGGCCGCGGCCCAGGCCCGCAACAAGCAGGCCGCCAAGGAACGTAGCGATGCGGCGAAGGGCAAGGGCGGCAAGCCTGCGCGCAAGCCGGTGGTGCCGCGTTGATCGACGCGTGAATATGCAAAATGCCAGCCGAGTGCTGGCGTTTTGCTTTCTATTCGGTGGCGCGCCGGTTTGTTAAGGTGGCGCCCATTCAATCGCCATCGCAGGCAAGCCCGCTCCTACAGATGACCGCGTTTATCCTGTGGGAATGCGGCCAAATGTGGGAGCGGGCTTGCCCGCGAAGGCGTCAGGTCAGCCAACATCAATTTCAAGGAAGAACACCCCCATGGGCAACCCCCTGGCCGGCATCGGCATGGACTCCAACCGCTCCCAGTTCATGGCGCGCCAGCGCATAGAAAGTGAAATCAACGTACCCCGGCTATTCGCCGCCATCGACGCCGACCCCGCTATCGTCGGCGCCGGCGTGGTGTATATCGACGCCGACTTCAACGTTGTCACCCTGCGCGAATTCAAGCCGATCTGCAGCATCCTGCCCAAGCGCATCATTGTGCGCGAGGCACAGAAATACATCGCGCCGGCACAGTTCGCCGACCAGGTCGTCAACAACCCGCGCGAAGGACGGCTGATCGGCGAAGCCATCAACACCACATTGTCCTGCGGCGGGGCGATCATCGGTTGGCTCGTTGTCCTGAGCGGTACTATCGCCGTGCCGTTCACCGCCGGCGCCAGTTCGGTGATGACCGTGATCGGCTATGCCAGCGCCACGGCCAGTACCGCCTCGTGCTTCTTCGGTGCGTATCGCACGCGCAATGAAATCGTCAATCCAGGCATGAACGACTACCTGGATAACGAAGAGTGGTATCAGACCGCGACAAAAATCATGGACGGCGCGGCCTTGGTCGGCGTGGGCGCGTCGACGCTGACCACGGTCAAACTGATCAACGTCACCCGCGCCTCCACCGGCAAAAGCTTGCGCCAGGTGCTCAAGGGCCTCAACGGCCAGGAGCGGGAGAAGCTGACCAAGGAATTGCTGAAACTTGCTGACCCGCAGATGTCGACCAAGATGCGCAAGCTCCTGCAACTGCGTGGCGAGTTGACCAAGCGGTTCACCCCGACCCAGCTCAAGCACGCCACCATCGTGCAGATCGGCGACGCCTTCGGCGCCGGGCTCGGCAGCTGGGGGCTGGCTCGTTCGGATAACGTCAAGAAAACCCTGGCGATTGGCTTGTACGAGGAGTCCGAATAATGCGTGGCGTGCCGTCGTTGAAACCATTCCTGCTGGAACATTTCCCGTCGTTCATCGGTGTGATTCTCGCAGGCTGCCTGGGCGGCTCCGGCGCTATTTCCCTGGCTGCCAGCACCTACTTCGCCGACGTGCCGATGGCTACCAACGCGACGGTGTCGTGGTTCGTGGTGCTGTTTGCCGCGCTGTTCGTGACCCTCAGCAACATCCTGGTCGTGCGCGGGCACGCCTGGGCGGTGTGGGGTATGGTCGGGTTTTTCGTGGTGTGTCTGCTGGTGACCCTGCCGACACTGGCCTATGGCCCCCACTGGTTTATCTACAGCGAATGTCTGTTCTGGCCACTGTTGGGGTTGTTGCTGATCAACGGCAAGGGCTATCGGGCGATGGTGGGCAAGCTGGTGGGTGTGCGCCGCTTGCGTGAGGCGGCCAAGGTGGGGTTGTAGCCTTGGCTCGCGTGGTCAGATTTTCACGTTCTGACGAATGTTCCAACCGTATTTCACCGCACCGCCGTCCTTGCCGCCGTCGGCTTTCTGCGGTTGGTAGCTGACTTCGACGCTTGCGAAATTCAAGCCGATGACCTCTGTCAGTTCGTCACTGTTTTTCACCGCGTCGGTTTGGTAGGACGTCACCATCACCTCCTTCAAGGTGATCACCAGATACTCCACCGCACTGCTGCCCCCGGCCTTGCGCACCACCAGCCGCGCTTGCGGGTAATGCTTGCCGGTGGAGCAGGCCATCATCAGGTTGGGTGAGGACTTATCCATCACTTTCGAGATGGACAGGTTCTCGATATTGACCTTGCCCGCACCACCGCCGCTGCCGCTATGCATCGAGCCCGTCTGCGACATGCCCCAGCCCCAGCGGCTGATCTCGATTTCATCGCGATGGGCCTGATCCCTGGATTCGCCCTTGATGTCGCCCAACTTCAAAAACATATCAGTTGCCATTGTCGTTCCCTGTACTGGTGTCCGCCGGTAGTGGCGCGGGGCGTACTTTTTCTTATTCGGGACATGGCCTACAAGACGCTACACCGTGATCAGGAAGTGCCTGTCTGGATAAAGCGAAGCTTCTGACATTTTTACGCGATGCCCAGTCTTTACCCTCTGCGCTCTTGTGAAAAACCGGAGTAAAGGGATGACTTCCAGTGTGTTGAAAGACGGGTTCCCCAGTGCGCACTTGACGACGCGGCAGTGGGTGGAAAGCACGATTGATCTGCGTAAGTTGTTTGCCGCCATTGATGCTGATCCGGCGATTGTCGGTGCTGGCGTGGTGTACCTCGATGCGCACTTGCGGGTGATCGTGTTGCGCGAGTTCCAGCCGATTTGCAGCGTTGTGCCCAAGAAGGTGATTTTGCGGGAGGCGCCCAGTTATGTCGGGCGGGTGGAGTTTGCGCGGCGGTTGGCGAATGAGCCGAGAGAGGCGGATGTGACGTTTGAGGCGGTGAATGCGGGGGTTGCGTGTGCTTCGGCGGTGATCAGTTGGTTGGTGATGGTGGGCGGCTCGGCGCTGAGTCCTTTTACCTTTGGGGCGACGGGTGTGGTTGCTGCCATTGGTTATTCGTCAGCGATAGCCAGTTCAGTTCAATGCGTGATCGGCGCTCGTCGGACTTACAACGAAATGACTGACCCTGCTCGTAACGACGCTTTGGATGGTGAACCGTGGTACCAGGCCGTAATGGCCGGATTGGATGCCGCTTCGTTGTTAGGTGCTAGTAATGCGGCGATGTCGACGGTTCGATTTGTCAGCATGCTCAAAAAGACAACGGGGAAAAACACGCATCAGGTACTAAAAGGGCTGAGTCGACAGGAACGGGTAAAGTTGACCAAGGAGTTACTGAGTATCAACCACCCAGAAATCAGCCGGAAAATGATCAAACTGAAGCAAATGGCTGGAGAGCTACCCAAGCGCTACACCTCGGCCGAAATAAAGCGTGGGACCGTCGTGCAGATGGTTGACGCCGTTGGCGCTATCTCAAGCATTACTGGCAGTGTGCGGTCCGGGAACACTCGGACAATTGCGTTAGGACTCTACGAGCAAGCGTCAGAATGAAATTCCTCGTGCCACTTCGACCTTTTCTGGTCCTTAATTTTCCCGTGTTTATCGGCGTGATTTTTTCGGGTCTCTTCGGTGGTGCTGCCGCTGTCGTGCTGGTTGAAAACTATTACTTACCCTCCTTATCGAATTCGGCTGCTGAAGCTGCGGCTGTGGTGCTGGCCTGCTTTATCACGCACTGCAATTTCATGATCGCCTATGGGCGACCGAAGTGGGTCTGGGGCATGTACGGCCTGTTCTTTGCCTGTTTACTGGTTGCTTTGCCAGCTTTTCAGTTTTCGCCACATCCATTTGTTTACGCCAGTAGTGTTTTTTGGCCGGCCTTTGGTCTTCTACTGCTTCACAGCAAGCGCCATCGAGAAATGCGCGCCACGGCCGTAGAGCTTCGTCATATGCGCCGCAAAGTCACGGTGGACATCGAGAAACGACGCAAACACGAGCGCGCAATAATCCGAATAAAGAAATCGAGGTGACTCCCCTATTGTCGTTCCCTGTAATGATGTCCGCCGGTAGTGGCGCGGGGCGTACTTTTTCTTATTCGGGACATGGCCTACAAGACGCTACACCGTGATCAGGAAGTGCCTGTCTGGATAAAGCGAAGCTTCTGACATTTTTACGCGATGCTCAGTCTTTACCCTCTGCGCTCTTGTGAAAAACCGGAGTTAAGGGATGACTTCCAGTGTGTTGAAAGACGGGTTCCCCAGTGCGCACTTGACGACGCGGCAGTGGGTGGAAAGCACGATTGATCTGCGTAAGTTGTTTGCCGCCATTGATGCTGATCCGGCGATTGTCGGTGCTGGCGTGGTGTACCTCGATGCGCAGTTGCGGGTGATCGTGTTGCGCGAGTTCCAGCCGATTTGCAGCGTTGTGCCCAAGAAGGTGATTTTGCGGGAGGCGCCCAGTTATGTCGGGCGGGTGGAGTTTGCACGGCGGCTGGCGAATGAGCCGCGTGAGGCGGATGTGACGTTTGAGGCGGTGAATGCGGGCTTTGCGTGTGGTTCGGCGGTGATTAGTTGGTTGGTGATACTGGGGGGCGCAGCGCTGACCCCGTTTACTTTTGGAGCCACAGGTGTAGTTGCCGCGATTAGCGTCGTAGGCGCTTCGGCAAGCACTCTCCAATGCGCGATTGGTATGCGACGAACGCGAAATGAATTTGTAGACCCAGCACTTAATGATGAACTCGACCGCAACGAATGGTATCAAGCCGTAACGCTTGGGCTAGACGCCGCCTCATTACTAGGTGCTGGCAACACAGCAAGGTCTACGATTCGAATGGTTAATTCGTTCAAAAAGGCAACGGGGAGAAGTACACACCAAGTGCTCAAAGGGTTGAATCGGCAGGAGCGGGTGAAGCTCACCAAGGAGCTGATAAGTATCAACCATCCGGAAATATCCCGAAAAATGCTCAAGCTAAAGCAGATGACTGGTGAGATGCCCAAGCGTTTCACTTCGTCTGAAGTAAGGCGTGGGACCATGATTCAGATGCTTGATGCCCTTGGCGCCGTATCGAGTATTGCTGGCAGTGTGAGGTCTGGGAACATCCGGATTATCGCGGTTGGGCTGCATGAGGAAATCTCGGAATGAAATTTTTCAGAGTGAGATTTCTTATACCGGTGCGCCCCTTTCTTTTGCGGTTTTTTCCCGTCTTTATGGGTGCCATCTTCATGGGTATTTTAGGCGGGACCGCTGTCGTGGCGCTGTTGGAACACTACTACCCGCGCACAGCTCCGTGGGCTTTATCGGCGTCTGCTGCTGAGAAAGCCTGTGTCGTGTTGGCCCTCTTTATCACCCTCTGCAATTTCATGATCGCTTACGGGCGACCAAAATGGGTCTGGGGCATGTACGGTCTTTTCATCGCCTGCCTATTGTTCGCTTTACCGGCTTTTCGGTTTTCACCGCATCCATTTATTTACGTAGAAAGCGTCGTATGGCCGCTGCTCGGTTTAGTACTGCTTAGCAGTAAACGCCACGGGGAAATGCGTGCCAACTGCGTAGAACTTCGCCGCCTGCGCAGCAAGGTAATGGACGCCATCGAGAAACGACGCAAACACGAGCGCGCAATAATAAGAATAAAGAAACCGAGGTAATCCCCCACGCCCGCCACAAATATGTGCAACTGTTGCACCAGGGCACCTACGTTGGCGCCGTTTTGGTGCTGTACTGCACCGGGCCGTACGACAAAGTGCAATGACTGCCGCGCTGGCATAAGTCTTGCGCGCGTCAAACCCCATGCCCTGGCTCGCAGGAGGCCGCCGTGTCGATTCATGTCGCGTTGCACCACGTTACGCATTACCGCTACGACCGCGCTGTCGAACTCGGCCCGCAGATCGTGCGTTTGCGCCCGGCGGCCCACAGCCGTACGCGGATTTTGTCCTACGCGCTGAAAGTGCTGCCCGAGCAGCATTTCATCAATTGGCAGCAAGATCCCCAGGGCAATTACCTGGCGCGTCTGGTGTTCCCGGAAAAGACTGCCGAGCTGCGTATCGAAGTCGATCTGGTCGCCGAGATGGCGGTGTTCAATCCGTTCGACTTTTTCCTCGAGCCCTACGCCGAAAAAATCCCTTTCAGCTATGCCGCCGATGAGCAGCGCGAGCTGGCGCCGTACCTGGAGACCTTGCCGTTGACGCCGAAGTTCGGCGCCTACCTGGCCGGTATCGACCGCACGCCATTGCCGGCGGTGGATTTCCTGGTGGGCCTCAACCAACGCCTGGCTGCCGATATCGGCTACCTGATCCGCATGGAGCCGGGCGTGCAGACGCCGGAGTTCACCCTGGAAAACGCCTCCGGTTCCTGCCGTGACTCGGCGTGGCTGCTGGTGCAATTGCTGCGCAACCTGGGGTTGGCGGCGCGGTTTGTGTCTGGCTACTTGATCCAGCTCACCGCCGACGTCAAAGCCCTCGACGGGCCGTCCGGCACCGAGGTGGACTTCACCGACTTGCACGCCTGGTGCGAAGTGTATTTGCCCGGCGCCGGCTGGATCGGCCTGGATGCCACCTCCGGTCTGTTTGCTGGTGAAGGCCATATCCCGTTGGCCTGTAGTCCCGATCCATCGTCTGCCGCCCCGATCAGTGGCTTGGTGGAACCGTGCGAGTGCGAATTCACTCACGAAATGTCGGTTGAGCGGATTTGGGAGGCGCCGCGCGTCACCAAGCCCTACACCGAAGAACAATGGCTGGCGATCCAGGCCCTCGGCCGGCAGATCGATGGCGACCTGCTAAAGGGGGATGTGCGCCTGACCATGGGTGGCGAGCCGACCTTCGTTTCCATCGACGACCCCGACGGCGCCGAATGGAACACCGCGGCCCTCGGCCCGGACAAGCGCCGGCTGTCTGCCGAGTTGTTCCAGCGCCTGCGCAAGCACTACGCGCCCAAGGGCCTGGTGCACTTCGGCCAGGGCAAGTGGTACCCCGGCGAGCAATTGCCGCGCTGGTCACTCAATTGCTACTGGCGTCGCGACGGCGTACCGATCTGGCACAACAGCGCGCTGATCGCCGATGAACAACAAGACTACGGCGCGGACGGCGCCATGGCCGGGCGTTTCCTCGCCAGCGTCGCCGAGCGCCTCAAACTGCCGGCGCGTTTTGTATTCCCGGCGTTTGAAGACAACTTCTACTACCTGTGGCGCGAAGGCGCGTTGCCGCAAAACGTCACCGCCCAGGACCCGCGTCTAAGCGACGACCTGGAGCGCGAACGCCTGCGCAAAGTGTTCAGCCAGGGCTTGGACAAAGTCATCGGCCAGGTCCTGCCGCTGGCGCGTACGGCTGCCAACGACCGCTGGCAGAGCGGGCGCTGGTACTTGCGCGATAACCACTGCCGCCTGGTGCCGGGGGATTCGCCCTTGGGCTATCGCCTGCCATTGGCGTCGCAGCCGTGGGTGACGGCGGCGGAGTATCCGTTTGTGCACCCGACGGACCCGAACCAGGATCAGCCGGGGCTGCCCACGACCGCCCAGTTGAACAGCCACGGCGAACCTGCGCCGAGCGATGAGCGTACGCCCAGCGTGGACGAATCCGCCGACTGGCTGACCCGCACCGCGTTGTGCGCCGAAGCGCGGGAAGGGCGCCTCTACCTGTTCATGCCGCCGCTGGAGCGTGTCGAGGATTATCTGGAACTGGTCGCCGCCATCGAGGCCACTGCCGAAGAGTTGCATTGCCCGGTGCTGCTGGAGGGGTACGAACCGCCTGCCGATGCACGCCTGAGCAACTTCCGCGTGACGCCGGACCCGGGTGTGATCGAGGTCAACGTGCAGCCGTCCGCCAGTTGGGACGAGCTGGTCGAACGCACCGAATTCCTCTACGAAGAGGCGCGGCAAACCCGCCTGACCACGGAAAAATTCATGATCGACGGGCACCACACCGGCACCGGCGGCGGTAACCATTTTGTACTCGGCGGCGCGACGCCCAAGGATTCACCGTTCCTGCGCCGACCTGATCTGCTGCGCAGCCTGATCAGCTACTGGCATAACCATCCTTCGTTGTCCTACCTGTTTTCCGGGCTGTTTATCGGCCCGACGTCCCAGGCACCACGGGTGGATGAAGCACGTAACGACGCGTTGTATGAACTGGAAATCGCCTTCGCGCAAATGCCTGAGCCGGGTGAAGAATGTCCGCCGTGGTTGGTCGATCGCCTGCTGCGCAACCTGTTGATCGACGTGACCGGCAACACCCATCGCGCCGAATTCTGCATCGACAAACTCTATTCGCCGGACGGCGCCACCGGCCGCCTGGGCTTGCTGGAACTACGCGCGTTTGAAATGCCGCCCCATGCGCGCATGAGCCTGACCCAACAACTGCTGCTGCGTGCCCTGGTCGCTCGGTTCTGGCGCGAACCCTACGCGCCGCCAAAGCTGGCGCGCTGGGGCACCGAGTTGCATGACCGCTTCCTGCTGCCGCACTTTATCGAGCAGGACTTCGCTGACGTGATCGTCGAACTCAACGCCGCCGGCTACCCGCTGCGCGCCGAATGGTTTGCCGCGCACCTGGAGTTCCGCTTCCCCAAGGTCGGCGACTACGCCGTCAGCGGTATCGAACTGGAACTGCGCCAGGCCCTCGAACCTTGGCACGTACTGGGCGAGGAGGGCGCGGTGGGCGGCACGGTGCGCTATGTGGATTCGTCCCTGGAGCGCCTGCAAGTCAAGTTGACCGGCCTGGCGCCGCAACGCTACCTGCTGACCTGCAACGGCATCCCGGTGCCATTGCAGGCCACCGGCCGCGTGGGCGAGTTTGTCGCCGGCGTGCGTTACCGCGCCTGGCAACCGGCCAACTGCCTGCAACCGACCATCCCGGTGCATGCGCCGCTGGTATTTGATTTGCTGGATACCTGGATGCAACGTTCACTGGGCGGCTGCCAGTACCACGTCGCCCATCCGGGCGGGCGCAATTACGACAGTTTGCCGGTGAATGCCAACGAGGCGGAGAGTCGGCGGATGGCGCGGTTTTTCCGCCTTGGGCATAGCCCAGGGAAGCTTCCGGTGCCGTCCCTGGTGATCAATGATGAATTGCCAATGACCCTGGATTTACGACGCTTCCCCAATAAAAATGACTGAACGCAGTTCAAAATGTGGGAGCTGGCTTGCCTGCGATAGCGGTGTACCAGTCGATACTTCTGGTGACTGACCCACTGCTATCGCAGGCAAGCCAGCTCCCACATTAGACTGTGGTGAATCCGACCTTCTTTGCCTCTGCCGAGCGTTCCATGTCCGACTTGCTCGACCGTTACCCGCTGACCGCGGGCACTTATCACGAACTGCTGGACGACAGCGGTGCGGTGCGTGCCCATTGGCAGCGCTTGCTCGACCACCTGCAACGCAGCACCCCCGCGCAACTGGCCCAGCGCCAGGCGCTGCTGACCCGGCAGATCCAGGAAAACGGCGTGACCTACAACGTCTATGCCGACCCTAAGGGCGCCGACCGTCCCTGGGAACTGGACCTGCTGCCCCATGTGCTCGCCGCCGAAGAGTGGCAGCACCTGGCAGCGGGGATCGTCCAGCGCGCGCGCCTGCTCAATGCCGTGCTCGCCGACCTATACGGCCCGCAGCGCCTGATCAAGGAAGGCCTGCTGCCGGCCGAGCTGGTATTTGGACACAACAACTTCCTGTGGCCGTGCCAGGGCATCCAACCGCCGGACGGCGCGTTCCTGCATCTTTACGCCGTGGACCTGGCGCGCACACCCGACGGCCGCTGGTGGGTCACTGCCGACCGCACCCAGGCGCCGTCGGGCGCCGGTTATGCACTGGAAAACCGCACCATCGTGTCCCGCGCCTTTCCGGACCTGTACCGCGACTTGCAGGTGCAGCACCTCACCGGTTTCTTCCGCACCCTGCAGGAAACCCTGGCCCGCCAGGCCCCCGGCGATGACCAGCCGCCGCTGATCGTGCTGCTCACGCCGGGGCGCTTCAACGAAAGCTACTTCGAACACCTCTACCTCGCGCGCCAGCTCGGCTACCCGCTGGTGGAGGGCGGCGACCTCACCGTGCGCGACAGCAGTGTGTTCCTCAAGACCCTCAGCGGCCTGCGCCGGGTGCACGC
Organism: Pseudomonas sp. RP-B7; assembly: GCF_059803535.1. Lineage (NCBI taxonomy): Bacteria > Pseudomonadati > Pseudomonadota > Gammaproteobacteria > Pseudomonadales > Pseudomonadaceae > Pseudomonas > Pseudomonas sp. RP-B7. The sequence goes on along the minus strand of NZ_JAPFHC010000027.1, from coordinate 2,642 downwards.
GATCATGCGCCGTCTCGACGACGATTTCTGCGACCCGCTGGAACTGCGCACCGACTCGGCGTTGGGCGTGCCCGGCCTGCTCGATGCCGTGCGCCAAGGCAATGTGCTGGTGGCCAATGCCTTGGGCAGCGGCGTGCTGGAGTCGCCGGGGTTGCTTGGTTTCCTGCCGAAGATCAATGAGTTCCTGTTCGGCGAGGCGTTGATCCTGCCCTCCATCGCCACCTGGTGGTGCGGTGAAGCGCCGGTACTGGCCGAAGCGCTTGAGAAACTGCCCGAGCTGCTGATCAAGCCGGCGTTTGCGTCGCAAAGTTTTGCTCCGGTGTTCGGGCGCGATCTGGACGACAAACAACGCCTGGCCCTGGCCGAACGCATGCGCGCGCGCCCTTACGCCTACGTCGCCCAAGAGCTGGCGCAGCTGTCCCAGGCGCCGGTGTGGCACACCGTGGAGGACCATCTGCAACACCGCGCCATCGGCATGCGAGTGTACGCCGTGGCCAGCGATGACGGTTATCGCGTGTTGCCCGGCGGCCTGACGCGTGTAGCGGCGCAAGCCGATGCCGAAGTGGTGTCGATGCAACGAGGCGGCGCGAGCAAGGACACCTGGGTGCTCGGCGAACGCGCGCCGGGTGGCGAGCAATGGCGTGCGCAGCGCACCATCGGCGCCCATGACCTGGTGCGCCGCGATCCTTACCTGCCGTCCCGCGTGGTGGAAAACCTGTTCTGGTTCGGTCGTTATTGCGAGCGCTGCGATGACAGTGCGCGCTGGCTGCGCATCGTGCTGGCGCGTTATGTCGATGGCGACGATCCGCTGGCCTTGCAAGCGGCGGTGGAGTTGGGCGAGAACCTGCGGTTGCTGCCGGAGGAGGGCGAGCTACCCGAACGCCTGCTGGGTGCCATGCTCGGTGACGACTGGCCGTCGAGCCTGCGCGCCAATCTGCAGCGTTTGCAGTGGGCCGCGTCCCAGGTGCGGGGCAAGTTGTCCCGGGAGAACTGGCAGGCGCTGGTGGAGTTGCAGCGCGAAGCCCTGGAGTTGGAAAGCCAAGCGCCGGATTTCGGCGAATTGCTGGATTTCCTCAACCGGCTGGTGATGTCCCTGGCGGCGCTGTCCGGATTTGCCCTGGACGACATGACCCGTGACGAAGGTTGGCGCTTTTTGATGATGGGCCGACGTATCGAGCGCCTGCAGTTTCTGAGCAGCAGCCTGGCGGCGTTTCTGCGGGGTGTGGCGGTGTTCGATCAGGCGGGGCTGGAGTGGTTGCTCGAACTGGGCAACAGCAGCATCACCTACCGCTCACGCTACCTGGCGGTGCCGCAGTTGATCCCGGTGCTCGACTTGTTGCTGTTGGACGAGCAGAACCCCCACGCAGTGCTGTTCCAATTGAAACTGGTGAGCCGCACTCTGCGGCGCTTGAACGATGATTTTGGCGTGCCCCGGGAAACCGGGCTTGGCCCGCTGGTCGAGCGACTTGCGCATTTCGACCTGGGTTGCCTGGAGAACCCGCTGTTCGGCGAATCCAGCGTACGTGCCGCGCTGGACGGCCTGGCCGACCTGCTGCAAGCGGTCGCCGATGAGAGTGGGCAAGTGTCGGATCGCCTCGCGCTGCGCCATTTTGCCCACGTGGATGATGTCAGCCAGCAAACGGTGTCGGTGTGATGAGTGCGCATTACCAGATTTTCCACGATACCCATTACCACTATGACAGCCCGGTGTCCCTGGCCCAGCAGTTGGCGCACCTGTGGCCCCGGCCGTGTGCGTGGCAGCGCTGCACCCAGCAGCAACTGGAAATCAGCCCGCAGCCCTCGTCGCGGCGCGATGAGCTGGACGTGTTCGGCAACCCGATCACCCGCCTGGCCTTCGAGCGCCCCCACGACGAACTGCTGGTGAACGCCGGGCTGACCGTCGAGGTGCTGGCGCGTCCGACGCTGGACTTCCAGCAATCGCCCGCCTGGGACCAAGCCCGTGACAGCCTGACCTACAGCAGCCAGCCGCTGTCCGATGAGCTGATCGAAGCCATCCGTTACCGCTTCGAATCGCCCTACGTGCACCTGAAGAAAAACTTCGTCGAGTTCTCCGCCAGCTGTTTCCCACCGGGGCGTCCGCTGTTGCTCGGTGTGCAGGCGCTGATGGAAAAAATCTTCAGCGAATTCACCTTTGATGCCGAAGCCACCCAAGTCGCCACGCCGCTGGTGGAAGTGCTGGAGCGCCGCCGTGGCGTGTGCCAGGACTTTGCGCACCTGATGCTCGCTTGCCTGCGTTCGCGTGGCCTGGCGGCGCGTTATATCAGCGGCTACCTGCTCACCCAGCCTCCGCCCGGCCAGCCACGGCTGATCGGCGCCGATGCGTCCCACGCATGGGTTTCGGTGTATTGCCCGGTATCGGGCTGGGTGGATTTTGATCCGACCAACAATGTGCAGCCGGCCCTGGAGCACATCACCCTGGCCTGGGGCCGGGATTTCTCCGATGTGTCGCCGTTGCGGGGAGTGATTCTGGGGGGCGGTAGCCATGACCCGGAGGTGCGGGTGACGGTGATGCCGCTGGAATGATTGGCTATCAGGCTTTTTGTCGTGAGCGGGCTTGCCCCGGTACAAACCGGGGACATCGTTTACATATCTAACCGGGGACATGGTTTACAGGTTAATAC
>NZ_JAPFHC010000026.1:0-94692 GCF_059803535.1 Pseudomonas sp. RP-B7 | reverse complement strand
CGCGAATACGGAGTGTCAGTCGCCGAATATATTGACTGACCCACCGCATTCGCGAGCAAGCCCACTCCCACACTTTTTGACCTGTGGTGTATCGGTTAGAAGGTGTAGTCCGCCGTCACGAAGAACGAGCGCGGCTCACCGAGGAGCCACTGTTGCCCGTCATTGTATTGGCTGACCGCATAGGTGCGATCAAACAGGTTATTCAACTGCAGCCCCAACGTGGTATTGCGCATGGCCTTCCACGAAACCGTCGCATCCACCACGGTATAGCTCGGTAGCTCATTTTGGTTGGCCATGTCGGCATACCGCGCATCCACATAACGCACGCCGGCGCCGGCGCGGATGTCGTCGGTCACGGCCTTGCTCAGCCACAGGTTGGCGGTGCGGCGCGGCACGTCTACCGGACGGTTGCCGTCGCGGGAGACTTGCACACCGTCGACGGCCTGTTTGAAGTCGTCGTACTGCGCGTGGACGATGGCCGCGTTGGCTTGCAGCTGCCAGGCGTCCGGCAGTTGCAGGTCGAGGCTGGCCTCCAGGCCACGGGAGGATTGCTGGCCGACTTGCTGCTTGAGGTCCGGGTTGCCGGGCACGTCGGTGAGCAGTTTCTTTTTGACGATGTGATACGCGGCCAGGGTCCACTCACCGCGCTGGTCCCAGAAGGCTTGCTTGATGCCGATCTCGGTCTGCTTGGCGGTGGAGAGGTCGAACTGCTGCTGGCCGGGGCTCAGGGAAATCAGCCCGCCGACGCCGTCGGTGCTGGTGGCTTGCTGGCCGTAGACCGAGGTGTCCGGGGTGATTGCGTAGACCAGGCCGGCCTTCCAGTTGTTGCCGGTGAGGGTTTTGTCGGCCTGGCTGCCATCGCGCAGATCATCGCGGTCGACGTGGGCGTAGTCGCGGCGGATACCGGTGACCAGCGCCAGCTTGTCGGTGAGTTGCAGGCGGTTTTCGGCGAAGCCGGCGACGGTTTTGGTGGTGGTGGCGAACAGCGGCAGGAACGCGCTGTTGCTTGCAAACTGACCGGGTGCCGGATGATTCACATCGATGGGTTGGCCATCGGTGAAGCTGTCGGTGAACGGCGAGTTGCTGGCCAGGCGGAAGCGGATGCGGTTGTATTCGATACCGGTCACGGTCTGGCTGTCGAGGCCGAACAGGGTGTGCTTGAAGGTGAAGGTCTGGCGGTCACCGATCTGTTCCTGGTTGTGCTTGATGCCGTAATTGCCGCTGCGGGTGAGCTGGCCGTTAGTGAAGTTGTAGTTCTCGGCGTTCTGCCAGCGGCGCTGGTTTTTCAGGTAGAACAATTCGTTGGTGGCGCTGACGCTGTCGTTGATCTGCCACTCGCTGGTCAGGCGCGTCCACTGGTCGTTGTAATGCTGCTCGTCGTTGCGCACGTTGTAGTTCTTGTCGCGCAGGCCCTTGTGCAATTGGCCGTTGATCAGCGGCGTGCCGAAGTAGTTTTGCGGGCGTTGGTCGCCGTAGTCGCTGGCCAACGTGAAGCTCAGGTTGTCGGCCGCCTGCCAGCGCAGGGCGCCGCTGATGAAGTCGCTTGAGGAATCGCCACGATCGATGAAACCGTTGCTGCGCAGGCGATTGAGGTTGAGGCGATAGCTCAGGGTGTCGCTCAGCGAACCGCCGCTGTCGAGGGCTTGTTGCTGGCGGTCATAGGAACCGTAGCCGAGGCGGATGTGGTTTTCGATCGCGCCTTCAAACGGCTTTTTCGGCACGGTGTTGATCACCGCACCCGTGGCGCCTTCGCCATACAGCACCGAGGCCGGGCCGCGCAGCACGTCGACGCGTTCCACCGCCCAGGTATCCACCGGGAAGGTCGAGGTGCCCATGCCCATGTACATGCGGTTGCCGTCATAGAGCTGCATCACCGACCCCTGGCCGCTGAAGCCTCGGGCCGCCAACGAGGTGCCGCCGTCACCCGGCGTGCCGGTGCGGCTGATGCCGGTGGCGCGGGAAATCGCGTCTTGCACGCTGGCGTCGCCGCGCGCGCGGATCTGCGCGCCGGTCTGGCTTTCGACGCTGCCGGGGGTTTGCAGGGCACTGAGGTTCAGGCGCGAGCCGGCGGTGGTCGGGGTCTTGAGGTCGACATGTTCGTCGTCCACGGCGGGTGCGTTGACAGCGCTGGCGGGCAGGGTCAGGGCCTGGGCATGGGTGTGCAGGGCGAGCATGCACAGGCCGGACGCTAGGTACTTGTTCATGGGGTGTTCAGTCTTCTTCGAGGGATGCTCGCCGCGTGTGGCGGCGAGCAACGATAACGCAACAAGTGTTATAAGTTAACACTTATTCGCTGCGCGGCAAAAGTCGCGCAAGGCTACAGAAGTGCTCTGCAACGGGCATCTCACCGGGCTCATGACGAACCTGAGACGGGCTCATGTTGGCCAAAAAAGCGTGAGAAGATCAGGCGGTCCAGGACCCACACGGCGATCAGCGACGCGCCCACCAGCGGAAAAATGATCGCCAGGCCGAGCATGATCACCATCGCGGTTTTCCACTTTGGCAGGTCGTGACGCAGTGGCGGCACACCGAGCTTGCCCTGGGGTTTGCGTTTCCACCAGATCACCACGCCACTGACGGCGCTGAGCAGGATCATCAGGCAGATCAGCAGCACGATCAGTTGGTTGACCCAGCCGAACATCTTGCCTTCGTGCAGCATCACGCCAGTCTCGGTGGCGCGCGCGACCGTGCTGTAGTGCTCCCAGCGCACATCGGCGAGGACCTTGCCGGTGTACTGGTCCACGTGCAGGGTGGCGTCGTTGCGCGGGTCGTTGGCGAACACCGCGACGGTAAACACGCCTTCGGCGGTGGTGGGGAAGGTGATGCTGTAGCCGGGTTCGACTTTGCGTGCGGTGGCAAGGTCCACCACCTGTTGCAGGCGCAACGTGGGGGCGGCAGGAGCGGCGTGCATGGCGCCGTGGTTCATGTGTTCGGCGTGGTCGCCGGAGATCGGCATCGGCGTGTTTTCCAGGGCCCATGGCACGGTCTGTTGCGTCGCGGTATTGAGCACACGGGCTTGCTGGTCGGACTGCGGCACGGCGTTCCACATCGCTGCGGGAAACTTGTTCCACAGGTCGGCGTATTGCTTGCCCCAGAAGCCGGTCCAGGTCATGCCGCTGAGCAACATCACCAGCAACAGTGACGCGCCCCAGAAACCGGTGACGGCGTGCAGGTCGCGCCAAAATACGCGACCGCGCGTGTTGAAACGCGGCCACAACACACCGGCCGACGACTTGCCGCGCGGCCACCACAGGTACACGCCGGACACCACCAGCATCACCCCCCAACCGGCGGCGAGCTCCACCAGGCGGTCGCCGACGGTGCCGATCATCAGTTCGCCGTGCAGGGCACGGGCGATGGCTTGCAGGTTGTATTTGGCGTCTTGCTCGCCGAGGACGGTGCCGCGATACGGGTCGACAAACACCGTCACTTCACGGCCGTCGTTGTGCATCACGAATTGTGCGCTGCTGGTGGCGTCGGCCGGGGGCAGGTATTTGCTGATGGCGGCCTTGGGATAGGCAGCCTTGGCGCGTTGCAGTTGTTCGTCGGCGCTCAGACGGTGTTCGGCGACCGGGACCGTGAGCAAGTGGCCGTACATCAGCGGGTCGAGCTGGGGCTTGAACAGGTAGATGATGCCGGTCAGGGCCAGCAGCACCATGAACGGCGCGACAAACAGGCCGGCGTAGAAATGCCAGCGCCAGGCCAGGTTGTAGAAGGAGATTTTGGGGGTGCTCATCAGGGATGCTCCGCAAAGGCTTGGATTTTTTTGTTGGTTAGGCCGCCATCGCAGGCAAGCCAGCTCCCACATTCAGATTTGTGAACACATTCCAAACTGTGGGAGCGGGCTTGCCCGCGAAGCTTTTAGAAGCTCATGTCGACCTTGGTCCACAGGGTGCGACCGGGCTCTTTGATGGCCTGCGGATCATTGGCCGGGTAGCCGAACCCGGCGTTGCCGGCCAGGTTCAGATGCTCGGCATAAGCCTTGCCGAACAGGTTGTCGACGCCGGTGCTGACCTTGAAGTTTTTGTTGATGCGGTACGCCGCGTTCAGCGAGAACACGCCAAAACCGCCGCTCTTGTCGTAGTCCTTGCCGACCACGTTGCCCTTGTTCTGGTCGATGCGGTTTTGCGCCGCGACCACGCGCCACAAGGCGCCGGCGCTCCAGTCGTCTTCGCTGTAGGTGAGGCCCAGGCGGGCGTCCAGCGGCGGCATTTGCGGCAGGGCCTTGCCGTCGCTGCTGTTCTTGCCCCAGGCGTAGGCGAGGGTGGCGTCGGTTTTCCAGTTGCGCGTCAGCTTGTACGCGGCGCCCAGTTCGCCGCCCATGATGCGTGCGTCGACGTTACGCGCCTGGGAGGTGGTGCCCATCATCCCGGGCTTGTAGTCGAACAGGATGAAGTCCTGCACGCGGCCGATGTAGCCCGAGGCCCAGGCTTCGAGGTCGGCGGATTTGTACTGTGCGCCGAAGTCGAGTTGAGTGGTCTTCTCTGGCTTCACGCCGTCGAAGGCGTTCACCGAGCCGACCGCGCCGGTGTTCGGCGAGAACAGCTCCCAGTAATCCGGGAAACGCTCCGAATGGCCCAGGCCCGCATAGAGGGTGGTGGGGCTGTCGGCCAGATCATGCTCGTAGCGCACGAAACCGGAGGGCAGGGTGTCGGCACGGGTGTCGTCGGCCGTCGGGTTGGCGCGCTTCATCATTGCGGAGCCGGTGGTTTGCCGGAAGTCTTTAGCCGAGGCGCGATCCAGGCGCGCGCCGCTGATCAGGCGTTCGCGGTCGGCGGCGTACCAGGTCAGTTCGCCGAACACGCCGTAGTTATGGAAGTTGGCGTCCTTGTTTCGCGGCAGCTCCTTGTAGGTGTCGACGCCCATGCTGCTGCGTTGGCGGTGTTCGTTGGTCTGCGCATCCAGGCCGCTGATCAACTGCACATCGGCCCAGCGCCAGGTAGCCTTGATGCGTGCGCCGAGGGTGCGGCGGTCGACGTTGGACGCCATCGGCCCGGCCATCATCCCGGTGCCCGAGGGCGTGCGCAGGCTGTAGTTGTCCATCACATGGTCGGCGTAGTTGTAGTAGACCTGGGCCTCGACCTTGTCCAGCACCTCGCCGAGGTTGGATTTTTCAAAGCGCAGCCCGAGGCTTTCGCGCAGGAATTGCGAGCCGTCCATGCCACGTCCGGCGTAGCGTGCTTCGCCATCGCCGCGCCCGGCAGTGAGTTCCAGCAGGGTATCGGCGTCGGGGGTGAAGCCGACGGCGACGTCGCCGTTCCACTTGTCGTAGCGCGAGGCCACGGTGTCGTTGTTGCCGTCCTTGTAGTCGTCGGCGTGGGCCTGGTTGCCGATCACGCGCACGTAGCCCAGCGGGCCACCGGCGGCGGCATCGATGACCTTGTCGAAGCGCCCGTTGGAACCGGCCAGCACGCTGGCGTTGAGGCGCGTGCCCAGTTCGCCGAACTGCTCAGGCTCTCGTTCGAACAGGATCGTGCCGGCGGACGCGCCCGGGCCCCAGAGCACGGTTTGCGGGCCTTTGATCACGGTGAGCTTGTCGTAGGTTTCCGGCGAAATGTACGAGGTCGGCGCGTCCATGCGGCCGGGGCAGGCGCCGAGCATCATGCTGCCATTGGTGAGGATGTTCAGGCGCGAGCCGAACATGCCGCGCAGCACCGGGTCGCCGTTGGTGCCGCCGTTGCGCACCAGGGCGAAGCCGGGGATGGTCTTGAGGTAGTCGCCGCCATCGCTGGCGGGCACTGGTTGGCGCGGGTCCTTGGGGTTGGTGATTACGGTCAGCGGTGAGCTGGGGGCGATTGCGGTGATCACCGTGGGGCTCAGTTCATGCTCGGCATGTTCATCGGCCAGGGCATGGGGGGCGAGCAGCGCGCCGCACAGGGCAGCGAGCACGGGGGTACATCCCAAACGGGAGTCAGCAGTAAACCTGGACATGACAAATTCCATCAATCAATCGTAAACAACACGGCCAGCAGCCTGCGGCTGTCTGTCTAGAGTCGGCCGGGGTGAAGTAACGCTGTGAAGTGCCTACGAGATGATGGGCGGCGCCCGGCTGCGGGCGCCGGGGAAGATGCTCTGCCGGGCATGGCCCAGGCGCGTGGCGGGGGTGAGGGCGTGGGCCGGTGGTGGGGTGTTCAGGGTGAATGTCGAGACGCCACCGGGCAGGGCGGGGCAACTGTAGAGCAGGTCGCAGTAGCCGCACTTGGACCAGAGGGCGTGGTGTTCGTCAGGCGCCTTGGGGTGATGGGCGGCGCCGTGGTCCATCGGCATGTCCATCGACATACCGGCGTGATGATCCATCGGCATCGCTTGGGAAATCAGCGGACCGATAAAGATCATCAGCATGGCGAACAGGCTGATCCAACTGCCGCGTTTCACACGCGACGGTGGGGACAACCTGGCGCGGGGGACGCCCATCGAGTGTTGGCCTATTGGGCGTGTTTATGCTCGTGGCCGGCCATCGGCGGCATCTTCTGCACCGACACTTGCACCTCGACCTTGCCGGCTTTTTCGAAGGTCAGGGTCAGTGGGAAGTGCTTGCCGTTGGCCAGCAGGCTGCGGTCTTTGAGGCCCAGCAGCATCACGTGATACGCCATGGGCGCGAAGGTCAGGTCGCCCTTGGCCGGGACGGCGACGGTGGGCACTTGCTGCATTTTCATCAGGTCGCCCTGCATGACGTGCTCGTGCAGCTCGGCTTTGTCGGCTACCGGCGTCTCGACACTGAGCAGGCGGTCCGGCGTTTCCCCGGTGTTATGAATCACAAAGTACGCCGCGACGGTGGGCGCATTCGGCGGCAACTCCTGGGACCAGGGGTCGCTGACCACGAGGTCGCCGGTTTTGTAGTCATCGGCATTGGCAGCACTGAACACCGGCAGCAACAACGCGGCCAGAAGCAGGGAAGATTTGAGCATGGCAGTTCTCCAGAACGGTTCTAAACGCAGTTCACTTGCGAAGACATCAGACCGTTGGAGAGGCGCGGGGGTTGAGGCTTGGCCATTGCTGGCGCGGGGTCGGGCCTTGCAGCCGGGGCGGCGGCAAGCTTTGTGAGGTGTTGAATTGGGTGAGGTACAACTGCGGCACATGCCCCGGCAACGCCACCAACGGCGCCGAGCCCGAGCAGCACCAGCAATGCTGCATGGTGGAATGATCGTCCTGCTGCGGCGCCGGAATCTCCAGCTTGCCCAGGGCGATGGTCTTGAGACTGGCGCCATTGGAGGAACAGAAACTGCCCCACAGCAATTGCTGCGCCGGGTCCTTGGACTGTTGCATCGCGCTGGCCAGCGGCATGGCAAAGGCGTTGAACAGCACTGCAAAGCAGGCGATCCAGACGATTGCAAAGCGTTGACGGGCCATGGCGGACAATCCGTAGGGTTAAACGATCAGGCGGGTATTTAGCCTGATCGTAGGGGATAAGTAAAAAAGGGTGGTGTGGTTTGGTGTCGCACAGTCAATGGTTGAGGATAGACGGGAACGGATAGGTTGCCGATATCAAGGGCAATGCGGTGCTAAATGTGGGAGCGGGCTTGCTCGCGAATGCGGTAGTCCAGTGGATAAATAGGATGACTGACACACCGTCTTCGCGAGCAAGCCCGCTCCCACATTTTGGATTGTGTTCGGCTCGAATATGGAGTCATTCGACAGAAATATCCGACAAGCCTTTAAGGTTGCCCCTAGGAAACTCAATCCCTAGTCTCCGTACACCGCTGCAAGCGCAGCGGTCGGGCGTCGCGGCCCGGATTTCTCCAAACGTTGAAGCGTCATTGTCTCCTTTCAGTTGGCGTTTTTTTATCGTCTACTGTGCGGCGCTATGGCGGCTGTGCGCGGGATACCTTCGGGTATGCCGGTGTTCTGGAGGATCGGTCCGCGAACCTGCGTACAGCTGCCACCCCCATCGCGTCGCGGCGATCAGTGGCAGCTCCTTTTTACTTCTCCGGAGCTTCACAATGATCAAACCCACCCCCAATCCCCCCGTCCGGCTCTTCACCGTTGCCGACGGCATCAGCACCGAAGACCTGTTGGTCAACCTCGGCGAAACCCTCGCCTCAGCCAATGCGCTGAGCTGCGATCTGGCATTTAACCTGGAAGGCTCGAAACGAGAGGAGTTGCTCGGCGTTGCGCAATTGATTGAGCTGGCGCAGTTGCTGGCTGATCGTGTGCACAAGGGCTGCGGCCCAGCGACAACTGCTGCCTGACAATACCGCCCAAATGTGGGAGCGGGCTTGCCCGCGATTGCGGTGCATCAGTTACAGATGAGTTGGCTGACAGGACGCTATCGCGGGCAAGCCCGCTCCCACAGGGGATTTATGGTGGTTAGAGTGTGGTGATTGCCTGGAGTAGCGCAGGCACGGTGGTGAATTCTCGATCCACCGCCGCCAACACCGGCCGCTTCAACACCAACACCGGCACCCCAAGCTCCCTTGCCACTTCCAGCTTCGGCTCCGTCGCCGTGCTGCCGCTGTTCTTGCTGATCAGCACATCAATCCCACGCCGCTCGAACAACACCCGCTCATCCTCGATCAGAAACGGCCCGCGTGCGCCGATCACTTCACAGCGCTCATTGCCCGGGTACACATCCAGTGCGCGCAGTGTCCAGAACTGGTCCGGCGGGATCTCATCAAGGTGCTGCAACGGCTCACGTCCCAAGGTGAACAGCGGGCGCTTGAACGGTTTCAACGCTTCTATCAAGGCGGCCCAATCGCTGACCTCCCGCCAATCATCCCCTGCCTGCGGCTGCCACGCCGGGCGGCGCAAGGCCCAGCATGGTACGCCGCTCAACTGCGCCGCCTCGGCGGCATTACGGCTGATCTGTGCGGCATACGGGTGGGTTGCGTCGAGAATCAAGCTAATGCCCTCATCCCGGACAAACCGCGCCAAGCCCTCGGCGCCGCCATACCCACCGACCCGCACTTGGCAGGTCAGATCGGTCGGCACCCGCCCAACGCCGGCCAGGCTGTAGATATGTTCCGGGCCCAATGTGCGGGCAATGGCCAGGGCTTCGGTCACGCCGCCCAGCAGCAGGATGCGTTTCATCGTGGCTTGACCACGTCCAGCAAGGTGATCGGTAACGCCTGTCGCCACGTATCAAAGTCCCCCAGCGGCTGCGCCTGGGCCACGTGGATGCGCGTCAGTTCGCCGCCATGCCGGGCGCGCCAGTCCATCAAGGTCATTTCGCTTTGCAGGGTCACGGCGTTGGCGACCAAGCGCCCGCCCGGCCGCAGGTGTTGCCAGCAGGTGTCGAGCACGCCGTCGCGGGTGACGCCGCCGCCGATGAAGATTGCATCCGGCGCTTGCAGGCCGTGCAGCGCGTCCGGGGCCTTGCCGCGGATCAGTTGCAGGCCGGGCACGCCGAGGGCGTCGCGGTTGTGTTCGATCAGGCCTTGGCGGCCCTCGTCGGCTTCAATCGCCAGGGCTCGGCAGCTGGGATGGGTGCGCATCCATTCAATCCCGATGGAACCGCTGCCCGCGCCCACGTCCCACAGCAGTTCGCCGGGCATCGGTGCGAGGCGGGCCAGGGTCATGGCGCGCACATCGCGCTTGGTCAGTTGGCCGTCGTGTTTGAACGCCGAATCCGGCAGGCCTGCCAAGCGTGACAGGCGGGGTGTTTCGCCAGAGGCCACGCACTCGATGGCAACCAGGTTCAAATCGGCGATTCCAGTATGTTGCCAATCCGCAGCCAACCCATCGAGACGCCGCTCACCCGTGCCGCCCAAGTGTTCAAACACGCTCACACGGCTCGGTCCGAATCCCGACTCGGCCAATAAAGCAGCGATCAACGCCGGGCTACTGCCGTCATTGCTCAACACCAACAAGCGCACGCCACTGGCCAGATGGGCATGCAGTGCCGCCAACGGCCGGGCCACCACGGACAGCGTCACCACCTCCTGCAACGGCCAGCCCAACCGCGCTGCGGCCAGGGACACCGACGACGGCGCCGGCAGGATCAGCAGTTCATCCGCCGCCACCTGCCGCGCCAGGCTCGCGCCAACGCCATAGAGCATCGGATCACCGCTGGCCAGCACGCACACCGGCGTACCGCGCCGGGCCAGTACCGGCTCCAGGGAAAACGGGCTCGGCCACACCTCGCGCGCACCACGAATACACACCGGCAACAGGTCCAACTGGCGTTGGCCGCCTATAATCCGCGAAGCGTGCAACAGGGCATGCCGGGCATTCCTGCCCAGCCCCTTGAAGCCGTCTTCACCGATGCCTACAACCGTCAGCCAGGGCGACATAAAAATTCCTTGAGCGACATCCGACGGGCAGGCTTTTCATGCTGCCGGACAAAGCAGGCATAATACCGCGCCTTTACCCGTCAACCGGAAGCCCCGTGAAACCAACGCCCGCTGTGAATACCTTGCGCCCCTCGGCTTGTCCGGGGTTGCTGCGTATCGTCCAGGCGTTGGATGGCGGTATTTGCCGGATCAAACTGGCCGGCGGTTCGATCACCGCCGCCCAGGCTCATGCGGTGGCGGAAGCCGCCCAGACCTATGCAGGCGGGGTGATCGAGGCGACCAATCGCGCCAACCTGCAGATCCGCGGGATCGGCACCGAAGAGGGGGCCTTGATCGCGATGCTGTTGGCCGCCGACCTCGGCCCCAACAACGCCGCTGGCGACGACGTGCGCAACCTGATGCTCAGCCCCAGCGCCGGGATCGACCCGCAGATGCTGTTCGACACGCGCCCGCTGGCCGGGCAGATCCTGAACACCCTGCAAAGCCACCCGCGTTTCCACGAGTTGTCGGCCAAGTTCGCCGTGCAACTGGATGGCGGCGAGGACCTGGCGATGCTCGAACATCATCATGACCTGTGGCTGTCGGCGTTCGTGCGCGATGGCCAGACGCTCCTCGCGTTCGGCCTGGCCGGTTGCCCGGGGCTCGATGCGCCGGTGGCCGCCGTGCCGCTGGAGCAGGGCCATGCGCTGGTGGTGGCGGTGCTGGAAGCCTTTCTCGACCTGGCGACCCCGGCGCAAACCCGCATGCGCCATCTGGCTGTGGATAAGTTATTGAGCCACCTCAGCCTGCCGCTGCTGCCAGCGGATGGCTTCAAACGCCCGCCCAGCGGCGCGTTATTGCACCTGGGGACTTATCCACAGGTGCAAAAAAATCAGTTCTATGTCGCTGCCATCGCGCCCTTGGGGCGCCTGGATTCGACGATGCTCAAAGGCGTCGCGCAACTGGCCAGCGAGCACGGCGACGGCACCTTGCGCTTCACCCCTTGGCAAGGCGTGCTGCTGCCCGGCGTCGAAAAAAACCATGCCGTGACCGAACGCCTGGCGCAACTGGGCTTCCTCTGCTCAGTCGACCAGCCCCTGGCGCACATGACCGCCTGCACCGGCTCCAGCGGTTGCGCCAAGGCCCTGGCCGATACCAAGGCCGACGCCGTGCGACTCGCCGCCCTGGACCCGGGGCACGGTGTGCACTTGTCCGGCTGCCCGCGTTCCTGCGCCGCCGCGCACATCGCGCCGGTGACCTTGCTGGCGGTAAGCCCCGGCCACTACGACCTCTATTTTCGCGATGCAGCCCACCCGGGTTTCGGCCGGCTGCACGCGCACGCCCTTTCTATTGAAGCGACGGGTGCCTTGCTGCGCGCCCGCCCACGGAGCAACACCGATGATTGATTACATCCGCGACGGTCAGGAGATCTATCGCAACTCCTTCGCCATTATTCGCGCGGAAGCCAAGTTGGAGCGCATCCCGGCCGACCTGGAAAAACTCGCGGTGCGGGTGATTCATGCCTGCGGCATGGTCGACGCCATCGACGGCCTGCAATTCTCCGAAGGTGCGGGCAAGGCCGGGCGCGATGCGCTGGCGGCCGGCGCGCCGATTCTGTGCGATGCGCGGATGGTCTCCGAAGGCGTGACCCGTACGCGCCTGCCGGCCAACAACGCGGTGATCTGCACGTTGCGCGACGACAGTGTGCCGGAGCTGGCGCGGGAGCTGGGCAACACGCGTTCCGCTGCGGCGCTGGAACTGTGGCGCCCGCACCTGGAAGGCAGCGTGGTGGTGATCGGCAACGCGCCGACCGCGTTGTTCTACCTGCTGGAAATGCTGGATGCCGGCGCACCGAAACCGGCACTGATCCTCGGCTTCCCGGTGGGCTTTGTCGGCGCCGCCGAATCCAAGGCGATGCTCGCCGCCGATAGCCGTGGCGTGCCGTTCGTGATCATGCAGGGCCGCCTGGGCGGCAGTGCCATGGCTGCCGCCGCGGTGAATGCCCTGGCCACGGAGGTCGAATAATGCAGGCTCGCGGACGGTTGATCGGCCTGGGCGTAGGCCCCGGCGACCCGGAACTGATCACCCTCAAGGCCCTGCGCCTGCTGCGTGAGTCGCCGGTGGTGGCGTACTTCGTGGCCAAGGGCAAGAAGGGCAACGCGTTCGGCATCATCGAGGACCACTTGGTGGCGCAGCAGACCCTGATGCCGCTGGTGTACCCGGTGACCACCGAAGCCTTGCCGGCGCCGATGTCATACGAGCAAGTGATCAGCGATTTCTACGACGCGGCCAGTGTCGATGTGGCCGCGCACCTGGACGCCGGCCGCGATGTGGCGGTGATCTGTGAAGGCGATCCGTTCTTCTATGGCTCCTACATGTACCTGCACGACCGCCTGGCCGAACGTTATGAAGCCCAAGTGATTCCTGGCGTGTGCTCGATGCTCGGTGGCGCCTCGGTGCTGGGCGCGCCGCTGGTGTATCGCAACCAGAGCCTGTCGGTGCTTTCCGGCGTGTTGCCCCATGACGATCTCAAGCGCCGCCTGGCCGATGCCGACGCGGCGGTGATCATGAAGCTGGGCCGCAACTTCCCCAAGGTGCGCCAGGTGCTGGAAGAGCTCGGCCTGGCCGGGCGCGCGTTGTATGTGGAACGCGCCACCATGGCGAATCAGAAGATCGTGGCGCTGGATCAGGTGGACCCGTCGTCGTCGCCGTACTTTTCGCTGATCATCGTGCCCGGTGAACGGTGGCAAGGTTGATGACGCCGGCGATTGTCATTCTGGGCCAGGGCAGCCTGGCCACTGCGCGCAAGATTCAGCAGGTTTACCCGGGCGCATTGATCCACGGCTTGGCCGCACGGGTTGAAGGCGCGGACCAGACCTACAGCGAGTTCGGCGCGACCCTGCGGCACTTGTACCAACAAGGCACGCCGCTGATTGCGCTGTGTGCCGCCGGTATCGTGATCCGCACCCTGGCGCCGCTGCTGCTGGAAAAAGGCGAAGAGCCCGCCGTGCTGGCCGTGGCCGAAGACGGCAGCGCCGTGGTGCCGCTGCTCGGTGGCCTGGGCGGTGTGAACGTCATGGCGCGGGACATCGCGGCAGCGTTGAACGTGGCTGCGGCGATCACTACCAGCGGCGAGTTGCGTTTCGGCACCTGCCTGCTCAATCCTCCAAGTGGTTATGAGCTGGCCGACCTGGAGCTGGGCAAGCGCTTTGTCTCGGACCTGCTGGCGGGCGCAAGCGTGCGCATCGAAGGCGCGGCGCCGTGGTTGGATCAAGCCAATCTGCGCCAGGACCAGCAGGCGCAGTTGGCGATTCACGTGGGCAGTGCCGAGCGCCCGCCTGCGGCCAACGAACTGCTGATCTATCCGAAGAACGTCAGCGTGACCTGCAAGCCCGGCGCGCAACTGGCCGAGCGTGTGCGCACGGCGTTGCGTGAGGCGGGCATCGCCGTGCAATCCCTGGCGTGCCTGTTGGCCAGTGATACGCAGATGGCCGAGGCGTCGTTGCATGAAGCCGCGGCGGCACTGGGGGTGCCGCTGCGTTTTGCCTGCGTCAGCCAGGACGCCGACATCGTGATCACCGTTGCCGAGCAGCCGTTGGACCTGTCCCAGGTAGGGCGTGTGCGCGGGCGTCTGGCCGTGATCGGCCTGGGGCCTGGCGCGGCCGAATTGATGGTGCCGGCGGTGAAGGCCGAATTGGCACGCTGCACCGATGTGCTGGGTTACGAAACCTACGTGCGCATGGCCGGGCCGTTCCGTGACGACCAGGTGCAGCACTGCACCGATAACCGCGAAGAAATGCAGCGCGCGCGCCACGCGTTCGAGCTGGCCGCGCAAGGCCGTTCGGTGGTGGTGGTGTCGTCCGGCGACCCGGGCGTGTTCGCCATGGCGGCGGCGGTGATCGAGGCGCTGCACGAGTCCAGCGATCCGGCGTGGCATCAGGTCGACCTGCAGATCCTGCCGGGCGTCTCGGCTTCGCTGGCCACCGCCGCCCAGGCGGGTGCGCCGTTGGGGCACGACTTCTGCGTGATGTCGCTGTCGGACAACCTCAAGCCTTGGGCAATCATCGAAAAGCGCCTGGACCTCGCGTCCCAGGCCGATCTTGCCCTGGCGTTCTACAACCCGATCTCGCGCTCGCGGCCGTGGCAACTGGGGCGTGCCCTGCAAATCGTCGCGCTGCACCGCACGCCGCAAACCCCGGTGGTGCTGGGCCGCGACATCGGTCGCCCGGGCCAGACCTTGCGCGTCACCACCCTGGGGCAGCTCACGCCCGAGCAAGTGGACATGCGCACCATGGTGTTGATCGGCTCGTCCACCACCTGCGCGTTCCCGCGCGCCGGTGGTGGTGAGTGGGTGTACACGCCACGCTGGTACGGCGAAAAACCCCTCTCCTGAAAACAGCCTCGTGGCTGCCCGAAAGCTCCGAATGACCCAGGGATTTACCTGCGGTTGTCCGGGGCTTTTTCTTTTTTTGCGTGCTGAAATCCGCAAGGCCCGCGCGGTTGCTGGACGCTGGGGGCTGACACGCCCGGCCAAGGCATGTTTGTCGCCTGGCAAGCCCGCCAGCCGCTGGACTAGTGTGCAGGTAAGCCCCATGTGGGGTGTTTGTGGAGAACTGGAAATGGAGCGACATCAAAAAAGAAGGATCAACAGTACCAAGAGGCGTAAATTGATCGCCGCCTACAAGCTGCCGGGGGCTTCGGGATTGAATGCCGCGCTGCCGGTGGATATGGCGGATGACTGCAATGCGGCGGTGGTGAACAACGGCGTGATTTCGTTCGTCGAGGGCATGTCGGCGTTGAATCGTGAGTACATCCGCAAAAGCTATTTGCTGGCCAGCAGTTACGTCAGCGATGTGTTGAAGGTCCAGCGCGGCACCGAGGGCTGGTACGACGAATTTATCAAGGTGATGATCAGCCTGGGCTGGCTGCCGTTGCGTAGCAGCTTTGAGCGGGTTTCCAGCAGCGGCAAGGGCCTGACGGTGCAACTGGCGGCATTGAATATGATCGCGGCGATGTTGGCCTCGACGTCACTGGTCGGGCCGGCTTTCGCGGCGTTGCCTAAGTTGGCGGCGGATGCGCTGGAGGCCTTGAAACAGGCGCCAGCGTCGTTCGAGCTGTTCAAGCGCAACAGCACCATGCAGCAAGGGGGGGATTTCGGCCTGGCCTCTTGTGCGCAAACCGATGGCGAAGTGACGATGGTGCTGGTGACCTACAGCACCCTCGGCGTGAGCAAGCAGGTCGGCCTACCGTTCCTGGAGTGGGACAGTTCCTCGTTCGAGGCCTTCAGCGGGCAGACGTGCCTGGTGCTGAATACCTCGGTGGTCAACGAAAAAACCATCCAACTGATGCGCGAGAGCGCGGGTGACAAGGTGCAGCTGGCAATCGCCAAGTACCGGATCTAAGGCACCAGATAGCCGCGTACCCCGGTAAAGATGATTTGCGCGGCCAGGGCGCAGACGAACAGGCCCATCAAGCGGCTGACAATCTGCAAACCCTGGTCGCCCAGAATCCGCTCGATGCGGTTGGACAGGTAGAGCACCACGCCCACCGTGAGGCTGGCCAGGGCGATGCTGAGGATGGCGGTGAGTTTGTCGTCCCAGTGCGGCTGGCTGACGCCCATTACCAGCAGCGCACCGATGGTGCCGGGGCCGACGGTCAGGGGAATGGTCAGCGGCACGATGGTGACGTCCTGCTGCACGTTGTCGGTCTGCACCGCCGACTTGCCTTGGGCCATGCCCAGGGCCGAGATGAACAGCACACTGCCGGCGCCGATGCGGAACGCATCCACGGTGATCCCGAACACACTGAAAATCACGCGGCCGAACAGGTAGAGCAACACGCTCGACACCAGGGTCGCCAGCGCGACCTTCCACGCCAGGCGTCGGCGCTCCTTGCTGGAGTAACCACGGGTCAGGCTGATAAAGCAGGACAGCACGAAGAAGGGGCTGTAGAGCACCAGCATTTTCAGGTAGACGCTGAATAACACGTGGAGCATGTGAGTGGCTCGCGATGAGAGAAGTGTGTCGAGTCTATCAGGCGCCAGAGATCAAATGTGGGAGCGGGCTTGCTGGGCTGTCAGCGCTCGGCTGGAGATCGCCCAGGCACTGCCAACTCCCTGTGGGAGTTGTCGAGCTTTAGCGAGGCTGCGAAGGCGGCGGTACTGTTGGCAGAGGTGCTGGCTGAACCACCGCATTCGCGGGCAAGCCCGCTCCCACAGGTGATTGGTGTTGATGGGTAGTGAGTGTTCGGCTGGAGATCGCCCAGACACTGCCAATCCCCTGTGGGAGTTGTCGAGCTTTAGCGAGGCTGCGAAGGCGGCGGTACTGTTGGCAGAGGTGTTGGCTGAACCACCGCATTCGCGGGCAAGCCCGCTCCCACAGGTGATTGGTGTTGATGGGGAGTGAGTGTTCGGCTGGAGATCGCCCAGACACTGCCAATCTCCTGTGGGAGTTGTCGAGCTTTAGCGAGGCTGCGAAGGCGGCGGCACTGCTGGTGAAGATGTTGCCCCTCCACCATGGAGTCTCCCACAGGGGAACTGCATTGCAGGTCAGGAGGGAGCGTGTTCTGGGCGTTGCTGGCGCTGTGCAACCCAGTACTCCACCAACTCGCGCAACTGCGACAGTTCCACCGGCTTGGCCATGTGCCCGTCCATCCCGGCCTGGCGCGCGCGCTCTTTGTGTTCGGAGAGGATGTGTGCGGTCAGCGCCACCACCGGCGTGCGGATGCGCTGGTGGCTGACTTCCCACGCGCGCAGTTGCTGGGTCGCCGAGAAGCCATCGAGGATCGGCATTTCGCAGTCCATCAACACCAGGTCATAACGCTGGGCTTTCATCGCTTCCAGGGCTTCTTCGCCGTTGCTGGCGGTGTCCGGGTTGAGGTTGAGTTTGCCGAGCATGCCGCGGATCACTTTGGTGGAGATGCTGTTGTCTTCGGCCACCAGGATGCGGAAGTCGGCGGGCACGGTCACGGCGGCCGGTGCACTTGGCGTCGGGCGTGATTGCACGGTGCCTTTGCTGCGTTGGGTCAGTTCGTCGGCCAGGGTGGTCTTGAGGGTGTAGCCCGCCACTGGCTTGGCGAGGATGCGCTTGATCCCGCAATTGCGCGCGATGATTTTGCTCGGCGCATTGCTGATGCCGGTGAGCATGATCAGCAGGATGTCGTGGTTCAGGCTCGGGTCTTCCTTGATCTTCGCCGCCAGTTGCATGCCGGTCATGCCGGGCATGTTCTGGTCCAGCAGGACCACGTCGAAGTAGTCGCGCAGGTGCGCCTTGGTGCGCAGCAGCGCCAGGGCTTCCTTGCCCGAAGGCACGGCGCTGACGTTGAGGCCCCAGGCCGTGCATTGCTGCACCAGCACTTTGCGGCAGGTGTCGTTGTCGTCCACCACCAGAACGCGCGCGCCCTTGAGTGGGCCGTCGAGGTCGGACGTCGGGTGTTCCAGGCGTTCCGGGTCCAGCGGCAGGGTCAGCCACAGGGTGCTGCCCTGGTGGCTGCCGCTCTTGATGCCGAACTCGCCGTTCATCAACAGGATCAGTTGGCGGGCGATGACCAGGCCCAGGTGGCCGCTCAAGCGGGTGGCCGAGAGGAAATTCTTGCTGTGCAGTTCGCTGTGCAGCAGCGCGTCGCGTTCGGCCGCTTCCATCGGCAGGCCGCTGTCTTGCACGGCGATGCGCAGGCGCGGCTTGGTGCTGCGTTCATCGAGGGCGACGACGATCAGCACTTCGCCTTCATCGGTCTTTTGCAGGGCGTTTTCCAGCAGGCTCAACAGCGCCTGGCGCAGGCGGGTCGGGTCGCCACTGATGACGCGTGGCACCTGAGGCTGGATAAAGCTGATCAGCTCGACGTTCTGTTGTTCGGCCTTGGCGCGGAAGATGCTCAGGCAGTCGTCGATCAATGCGTTGAGGTCGAACTGCACGTCGTCCAGTTCGATCTGCCCGGATTCGAGCTTGGAGATGTCGAGAATCTCGTTGATCAGCGTGAGCAGTTCGTTGCCGGCGCTGTGGATGGTCTGTACGTAGTCCCGCTGTTTCACCGACAACGGCGTGCCCAGCAACAGCTCGGTCATGCCCAGCACGCCGTTCATGGGGGTACGGATTTCGTGGCTGATCTTCGCCAGGAACTCGGCCTTGGCCGCGATTTCGGCGTTGCTCGCAGCAAGGTCGCGGCTGAGGCTGAAGCGGGTTTCGACAATGGCGCGCTGGCGTTCACCCAGCGCAAGGCTCATCAACAAGCCGCTGATGCAGATAAAGGCGAGCAGGGTGATGATCAAGCCTTGCGGCGCCAGCAGCGTGAGGCCGAGCAGGGCGGGCAGGATGATCAGCGTGCCCGTGTTGAATACCACCATCGCCGCCACGAACAGGCGCGCCGGGCGGTAGCCTTTCTGCCAGTGATAGGCCGAGACAAACAGCATGCTCAGCCCGGCGAGGGCGACCAGGGCGTAGGTGATGATGTTCAGTGGCAGGGTGTTGACGAATAACAGCAGCAGGCCGCACAGCACGATAAACAGGATGTCGGCCATCAGCAGCTTGTTCAGCGGGTGCGGGCCCAGCGGCATGAAGAAGCGGTAGGCAAACATCAGCCCGCACGGCGCGGTGAGCAGCAGGGCGAGGTAGGCGCCAGGTGTCTGGATCGCGTGCCAGTTTGGCAGCCAGGGGCCGACCACATTGAGCAGCAACGCCAGGCTCAGCATCAACAGCACTTCGCAGGCGGCCAGCCACAGGCTGCTGCGCGAGCGGTGGTAGGCAAAGCGCGTGAGGTTGTGCAGGATCAGCATCAGCAGGCAGCCGAACAACAGGCCGTAGATCAGCGTCTGGGTCTGGTTGGCGGCGACGAGGACGGCCGCCTCCAGGGTGATGTACGGGCGCAGCTCGTGTTCCGAGACCATGCGCAGGTACACATCGAGGGTTTTCTGGCTCTGGGGCATCGCCAGCATGAAATCGCTGCTGGGCAGTGGGCGCTCGGCCTGGGGCTGGCGCGTACCGGTGCTCTGTTGTTCCACCAGGGTGTCGCCGTCCAGTACGTAGAGGCTCAGGTGGGACAGGTCCGGGGCAAACACCCGCAGCACTTGTTCGTGCGCGCCGGGTTGCAGCTTGAAGCGTACCCACAACGCACCGTCGGGCGGCGCAGCCGTGATCCGGTCGAGTTCGATGGGGCTGAATTGATTGGTGTAGCGGGCTGAACGGATGTCGCTCAGTTGCAGGTCGGCCTGTTCATCAAGCAATACTGCCCAACCACTGCCTTGCGCCGCGGCCTGGGCCGGGAACAAGCAGAGCAGTGTCAGCAGACTGACTGTGAAACCTATGGCGATCCTGAGCCAGCGCACGGCGAAATCCCTTCGTAGGTTGATGCACGGGTTAACTATGCGCGGGGCGACATGTGTACGGCAAGGGCCGCGGGCCCTTGCCTAACCGAACGGATAGCTACGACTCAGTTGCTCTCGCCACGTTCACGGGCAATCGCGCGATAGCCGATGTCCTTGCGGTAGAAGCAGCCTTTCCAGTCGATCTTCGCGGCCAGCTTGTACGCCTGTTGTTGCGCGGCGTCGACACTGGCACCCATTGCGGTGGCACACAGCACGCGGCCACCTGCGGTTACAACCTTGCCATCCTTGAGCGCGGTGCCCGCATGAAACACCTTGCCCTCCAGCGTAGCAGCTGCGTCCAGGCCTTCAATCACATCGCCCTTGGCGTAGTCGGCAGGGTAACCGCCGGCGGCCAGTACGACACCGACGCTTGGGCGTGGGTCCCACTGTGCTTCAACCTTGTCCAGGGCCTGGGCGAGGGCGGCTTCTACCAGCAACACCAGGCTCGACTGCAGGCGCAGCATCACTGGTTGGGTTTCCGGGTCGCCAAAGCGGCAGTTGAACTCGATGACTTTCGGGTTGCCGGCCTTGTCGATCATCAGGCCGGCATACAGGAAGCCGGTGTACACGTTGCCTTCGGCGGCCATGCCGCGCACGGTTGGCCAGATGACCAGGTCCATCACGCGCTGGTGCACGTCGGCGGTCACCACCGGGGCCGGGGAGTAAGCACCCATGCCGCCGGTGTTCGGGCCGCTGTCGCCGTCGCCGACGCGCTTGTGGTCCTGGCTGGTGGCCATCGGCAGCACGTTCTTGCCGTCGACCATCACGATGAAGCTGGCTTCTTCGCCGTCGAGGAACTCTTCGATCACCACGCGGGAACCGGCGTCGCCGAACGCGTTGCCGGCGAGCATGTCGCGCACGGCGTCTTCGGCTTCTTGCAGGGTCATGGCGACGATCACGCCTTTACCGGCGGCCAGGCCGTCGGCCTTGATCACGATCGGTGCGCCTTTTTCACGCAGGTAAGCCAGGGCCGGCTCGATCTCGGTGAAGTTCTGGTAGTCGGCGGTCGGGATCTTGTGGCGTGCCAGGAAGTCCTTGGTGAACGCCTTGGAGCCTTCCAGCTGGGCTGCACCGGCGGTAGGGCCGAAGCAGTCCAGGCCACGGCTGCGGAACAGGTCCACGACGCCGGCAACCAGAGGGACTTCCGGACCAACGATGGTCAGGGACACGTTCTTTTCAGCAAAATCGGCCAGTTGCTCAAGGGCCAGCACGTCGATAGCGACGTTTTCGCACTTGGCTTCAATGGCGGTGCCGGCGTTGCCGGGGGCGACGAAAACCTTCTGGACGCGTGGGTCCTGGGCTACTTTCCAGGCCAGGGCGTGTTCACGGCCACCGCTGCCAATGATCAAAACATTCATTTCAAAAACCTCAAATTCTGTGGACGCTGCAGAAGCGCCTTTAAATGTGGGAGCGGGCTTGCTCGCGAAAGCAGTGTGTCAGTCGCAGGATATGTAGCTGATACACCGCATTCGCGAGCAAGCCCGCTCCCACACAAGCCCGCTCTCACATCTCTATCGAGTTGGATCAGTGACGGAAGTGGCGCATGCCGGTAAAGACCATGGCGATGCCGGCTTCATCAGCCGCAGCGATCACTTCGGCATCGCGCATCGAGCCACCGGGTTGAATCACGGCGGTGACGCCCGCTTTCGCGGCGTTGTCCAGGCCGTCACGGAACGGGAAGAACGCGTCGGATGCCATCACCGAACCGACCACCTGCAAACCAGCGTGTTCAGCCTTGATCGCAGCGATACGCGCCGAGTTCACGCGGCTCATCTGGCCGGCGCCGACACCGATGGTCTGGCGGTTCTTGGCGTAGACGATGGCGTTGGACTTGACGTACTTGGCCACTTTCCAGGCGAAGATCAGGTCGTTGATCTCTTGCTCGGTTGGCGCGCGCTTGGTCACGACTTTCAGGTCGTCGCTGCCGATCATGCCGATGTCGCGGCTCTGTACCAGCAGGCCGCCGTTGACGCGCTTGTAGTCCCAGGCCGCAGCGCGGTCAGCCGACCACTCGCCGCAGGCCAGCAGGCGCACGTTGGCTTTGGCCGCCACGATGGCGCGGGCCTCATCGCTGACGCTTGGGGCGATGATCACTTCCACGAACTGACGCTCGACGATCGCCTTGGCGGTCTCGGCATCCAGTTCACGGTTGAAGGCGATGATGCCGCCAAATGCCGATTCGGTGTCGGTGGCGTAGGCCAGTTCGTAAGCCTGGCGGATACCGCCTTCAGCGTCCGGGCTCACGGCCACGCCGCACGGGTTGGCGTGCTTGACGATCACGCAGGCGGGCTTGACGAAGCTCTTCACACATTCCAGCGCGGCGTCGGTATCGGCCACGTTGTTGTAGGACAGTTCCTTGCCTTGTAGCTGGGTCGCGGTTGCGATGCCGACTTCGGCAGGCTTGGCTTCCACGTAGAACGCCGCGCTCTGGTGCGGGTTCTCGCCGTAGCGCATTTCCTGGGCCTTGATGAACTGGCTGTTGAAGGTGCGCGGGAATTGGCTGCGGCCTTCGGTCGACAGGGGTTCAGCGGCCTGGTCAACCGTGCCCATGTAGTTGGCGATCATGCCGTCGTAGGCTGCCGTGTGTTCGAACGCCTTGAGCATCAGGTCGAAACGCTGGGCGTAGGTCAGGCCACCGGCTTTCAGGCTTTCGAGTACTTGGCTGTAGTCGCTGGCGTTGACCACGATGGCCACGTCTTTGTGGTTCTTGGCCGCCGAACGCACCATGGTCGGGCCGCCGATATCGATGTTTTCGATGGCGGTCGGCAGGTCGCAGCCTGGCTTGTTGATGGTGGCTTCGAACGGGTACAGGTTGACGGCTACCAGGTCGATCGGCTTGATGCCGTGCTCGGCCATGATGGCGTCGTCGGTGCCGCGACGGCCAAGGATGCCGCCGTGGATTTTCGGGTGCAGGGTCTTGACCCGACCGTCCATCATTTCTGCGAAACCGGTGTAGTCCGCAACTTCTACTGCGGCCACGCCGTTGTCCTGCAGCAGTTTGAAGGTCCCGCCCGTGGAGAGGATTTCCACGCCCAGGGCTTCCAGCTCCCGGGCAAATTCGAGGATGCCGGTCTTGTCGGAAACGCTGATCAAGGCGCGGCGGATCGGCAGGCGGGTAGTCTGGTCGGTCATTTCAATTTCCATCAAAAGCAAAGGAGTCAGCAAAAAAGGCGACCGTTTTTTACGCGGGCGCCTTTCTGGTTTGATTGAATGCTTACAACAAATCGTACTGCTTGAGCTTTTTGCGCAAGGTGCCACGGTTGAGGCCGAGCAGCTCACTGGCTTTGGTCTGGTTGCCCTTGACGTAGTTCATCACGCTTTCGAGCAAGGGCGCTTCGACTTCGGAGAGCACCAGGTTGTACACGTCCGTGACGGATGCGCCCTCAAGGTGGGCGAAATAATTGTGCAGCGCCTTCTCGACACTACCGCGAAGGGTCTGGCCTTCTTCGCTCGGCGTGTTCAGGTGCTGTTTCAAATTGACGTTGTCGCTCACGGGTGTCGTTCCACTCACTAAAGTCTCGGTCATCATCGTCATGCGGCCACCCCCTCTCCGTCCCCTGTCCCCAGGCTCTTGTAACGCTCGCCGAAGAACTCACGAACGTTGGCGCACTGTGCTTCCGTATCATCCAAACGATTGAAGTGGGCGCGAAACTCCCTGGCGCCCGGCAGGGTTGCGAGATACCAGCCGACATGCTTGCGAGCAATGCGTACTCCCATCACGTCTCCGTAGAAGGCGTGCAGGGCGGCCAGATGCTCTAGCAGAATACGTTCCACCTCGACCAGCTCCGGTGCCGGCAAGACTTCGCCGGTACGCAGAAAATGGTCGATCTCACGGAAAATCCAGGGCCGCCCCTGGGCAGCCCGGCCAATCAACAAGCCGTCGGCGCCAGTGGCGTGCAACACGCGCCGGGCTTTCTCGGCTGAATCGATGTCGCCATTGGCAAATACCGGTATCGACACCGCCTGCTTGATCGCGGCAATGGTGTCGTACTCGGCTTCACCTGTGTAAAGGTCGGCGCGGGTGCGGCCATGCACCGCCAGCGCTGTAATTCCTGCCTGTTCGGCGATTTTCGCCACCGTCAGGCCGTTCTTGTTCTCCCGGTCCCAACCGGTACGGATCTTCAGCGTCACCGGCACCTCGACTGCGGCGACAACGGCCTGCAGGATCTCGGCAACCAACTGCTCATCTTTCAACAGCGCGGAACCGGCGGCCTTGTTGCAGACCTTCTTGGCCGGGCAGCCCATGTTGATGTCGATGATCTGCGCCCCCAACTCCACGTTGGCCCGGGCCGCATCCGCCAGCATCTGTGCATCCCCACCGGCGATCTGTACCGAGCGGGGCTCGGGATCACCTTCGTGGATCATGCGCATCCGCGATTTGCGGGTGTTCCACAAGCTCATGTCGCTGGTGACCATTTCCGAGACTACTAGACCCGCGCCCAAACGCTTGCACAGCTGACGAAAGGGCTGGTCGGTGACGCCCGCCATCGGGGCGAGAATCAAACCGTTGTGCAATGTATATGGGCCGATGCGTACCGCCGACATAGGACTTCCCTGTTGTGGGGCCGGATCATTAGAGTTCGAAAAAGGGTTGGCATGATACCCGCTCTCGATGACTGGATAAAGGCTGAATTGGATAAAATCTGAACAGTTATTTGTTTATCGCCGCCGGTTTGGATGCGCGGGGTCCAGTCAAGAATCCGCCGTCAAACCTCAATGCATAGGCCGATTCACTCGGGCGAGTGGAAGCTCAGGCTGTAATTCACGGCTTTGTTGCCCGGGTCGAGGATGTCCAGGGAGATGTGGATCGGCGTCTGCGAAGGCATTTCGCTGACACCGGCCAATTCGCCGCTGAGGTATTCGGCGGGTTTGAAGCGACGACTGGCGATCAGGTTGCCGTTGAGGTCGGCAAAGCGCAGTTCCAGCAAGGGGAAGGGCTGGGAGAAGGTCGCGCGGTTATAGATGATGGCATCGACCACCAGCGCCCCGGCGAACTCTGGGTGGCTGCGCACCACCAGGTTGCTGCTCTTGATGTGGGCGATGTCGACCCGTGATGGCACGGTGCAGCCGAGTGTCGGGCACAGTTGCTGGAACCACGGGCGGTAGGCGTCCTGGCGGGCCAGGTCGTCGAACTGGTAGGCGATGTACTGGGCGGCGAGGCCGCCGGCGGCGATCAGCACCAGCAAGATCCAGATCAGGCGGCTGCCCAGGCTGGCCGGGCGTTTTTGCGCGTAGAGGTGCAGCGGGTCGTCTTCCAGGTCCTGAAGCACATCGTCGTGCACGCCGGCTTCGGTGCGCGGGCGCTTGCGGCGGGTGCCGAGACGTTCTTCGGCTTCCGGCTGGCCGGCGGCATGGGTCAGTGGCGTGAACGGCGGGTCGATGTCGTCCTCGTCCGGCGGCGCGCGCAGTGGCGGCTCTTCATCCAGGTCGTCGGTGTGGAACGACATGGACGGTTCGGTGCGCTGCTTGGTCGCAGGTGCGTTCGTCGGTTCGGCGTCGTCTTCGTCTTCTTCAGCCGGCAGGCGTTCTTGCGGCGGTTCGCTGAACAGGCTGGCGGCCCACTTTTCTTCCTCGGCCTTGATGGTGTCGCGGCTGGCGCTGAGAGGTTCGTCTTTTTGCCGACGATCGCTGCCGGGTTGACGGCGATCCGCGCCAAGCGGCTGGGTGTGCTGAATCTCGCGGCGTTCCAGCTTGGCCAGTTCCTGGTCCAGGTCCAGGTTGTCCAGGTCCAGCTCTTCGGCGCTCCATTGCTTCTGGCTGATGGCGCGCGGGGCCGCGGGGGGCGGCTCGACGCTGGCCGGTTGCTCGGCTTGCGAGGCGGCCGCGGCTGCGCGCTGCTCCAGCAACTGGCGCACCGCGTTGAACACTTGCAGGCACGAGCCGCAACGCACCACGCCGCGGGCCACACTCAATTGAGCGTGGTTGACGCGAAAACGCGATTGGCAATGCGGGCACTGGGTGACGAAACTGTCGGTCATGCGGCCATCCGATTCAGGCAAGCGCTCATTCTAGCGCCGACGGCCGCTGATGCGTACCCAGCCATCACGGTTGGCGATGGGGTCCAGCTCGAAATCCTGGGCATAGGCGGCGGCAACATCTTCACCTTGCTCGGCCAGGATGCCCGACAGGGCCAGGCGGCCACCGGGCCTGACCAGGCTCGACAGCTGCGGCGCCAGCGACACCAGCGGCCCGGCGAGGATATTGGCGACCAGTACGTCGGCCTGCACCTGGGGCAATTGCTCCGGCAGGTAGAGGGGGAATTTGCCTTCAGCGATGTTGTTGCGCCCGGCGTTGTCGCGGGAGGCTTCCAGGGCTTGCACGTCGATATCGGTGCCGACGGCCTCCTTGGCGCCCAGCAACAGGGCAGCGATCGCCAGAATCCCCGAGCCGCAGCCGAAGTCCAGCACATTGCAGTCGTGCAGGTCCTGGCCGTCCAGCCATTCCAGGCACAGTGCGGTGGTTGGGTGGGTGCCGGTGCCGAATGCGAGGCCCGGGTCCAGCAGCAGGTTCACGGCGTCAGGTTCTGGCGCGGCGTGCCAGCTCGGTACGATCCACAGGCGCTGGCCGAAACGCATCGGCTGGAAGTTGTCCATCCAGCTGCGTTCCCAGTCCTGGTCTTCGATGACTTCGCTGTGATGCTCCGGCAGCGGTGCGCCGGTGAGCAGTTCCATATGGGCCAGCACGCTGGCGGCATCGGTGCCGTCTTCGAACAGGGCGAGCAGATGGGTGTGCGACCACAGCGGGGTGGTGTTGAGTTCGGGTTCGAAGATCGGCTGGTCTTCGGCGTCCATGAAGGTGACCGAAACGGCGCCGACTTCGAGGAACGCGTCTTCATAGGTTTCGGCTTGTTCTGGGCTGATGGCGAGACGGACTTGCAGCCAAGGCATGGCGGGCACCTTTGAAAAAATTGAATGTGCGACGGGTGGGTCGCGAAAGGGCGCAAGTTTACGCGAGCGGCGGGAGGGGTGTACACATAACAAATGTGGGAGCGGGCTTGCTCGCGAATGCGGTGCGTCAGCCAAGATATTATTCACTGACCCACCGCATTCGCGAGCAAGCCCGCTCCCACAGGGGAATGTATCCCGCCAGTAAAATCCGGGGGCCAGAAACAACAAAACCGCCCGAAGGCGGCTTTGTCGGGTGGAGCGCTTACTGGTTGGCCAGCTTGTGTTCCAGGTAGTGAATGTTCACACCACCTTCGCAGAAGCCTTCATCGCGGACCAGGTCCCGGTGCAACGGGATGTTGGTCTTGATGCCGTCAACCACGATCTCGTCCAGGGCATTGCGCATGCGGGCCATGGCCTCGTCGCGGGTCGCGCCCCAGGTGATCAGCTTGCCGATCAGCGAGTCGTAGTTGGACGGAACCTTGTAGCCGCTGTACAGGTGCGAATCCACACGTACGCCGTTGCCGCCGGGCGCGTGGAAATGCTTGACCAGGCCAGGGCTTGGGATAAAGGTTTTCGGGTCTTCGGCGTTGATGCGGCACTCCAGGGAGTGGCCGTGCATCTTCACGTCGTCCTGGGTAAAGGACAGCGGGTTGCCGGCGGCGATGCTCAGCATCTCCTTGACGATGTCGATACCGGTGACCATCTCCGAAACCGGGTGCTCCACTTGCACGCGAGTGTTCATCTCGATGAAGTAGAAACGGCCGTTCTCGTAGAGGAACTCAAAGGTACCGGCGCCACGGTAGTTGATGTCGATGCACGCCTTGACGCAACGAGCCAGTACTTCCTGACGCGCTTTTTCGTCCAGGCCCGGTGCCGGTGCTTCTTCCAGTACCTTCTGGTGACGACGTTGCAGCGAGCAATCGCGGTCGCCCAGGTGGATGGCGTGGCCTTGGCCGTCGGAGAGTACTTGCACTTCCACGTGACGTGGGTTGGTCAGGTACTTTTCCAGGTAGACCATCGGGTTGCCAAACCAGGCACCCGCTTCGGAGCGGGTCTGCTTGGCCGCTTCGATCAGGTCTTCTTCCTTGTGCACCACGCGCATGCCGCGACCACCACCGCCACCTGCGGCCTTGATGATCACCGGGTAGCCGACTTCGCGACCAATGCGCAGCGCGGTTTCTTCGTCTTCAGGCAGCGGGCCGTCAGAACCGGGAACGGTTGGCACGCCGGCTGCGATCATGGCGTCCTTGGCAGAAACCTTGTCACCCATCAGGCGAATGGTTTCGGCTTTCGGGCCGATGAAGGCGAAGCCGGATTTTTCCACCTGTTCGGCGAAATCGGCGTTTTCCGCGAGGAAGCCGTAGCCTGGGTGGATGCCATCAGCGCCGGTCACTTCCGCGGCAGCGATGATGTTCGAGACCTTCAGGTACGAGTTCGTGGCCAGTGGCGGGCCGATGCAGATGCTTTCGTCCGCCAGTTTCACGTGCATCAATTCGGTGTCAGCCGTCGAGTAAACAGCGACGGTCTTGATGCCCTCTTCCTTACAGGCGCGCAGGATACGCAGCGCGATCTCGCCGCGGTTGGCGATCAGGACTTTTTGCAGTTTCTTCGCAGGTTTCAACATCGAAGGCGCTCCGCGGTTCAAACGATGGTGAACAGCGGCTGGTCGTACTCAACCGGCTGACCGTTTTCTACCAGGATGGATTCGATGACGCCGGCTTTTTCAGCGGTGATGTGGTTCATCATCTTCATCGCTTCAACGATGCAGATGGTGTCGCCCACTTTCACGGTCTGGCCCACTTCAACGAAGGCTGGCGAGGTTGGCGCCGGGGTGCGGTAGAAAGTACCGACCATTGGCGACTTGACCACGAAACCGTTCAGCACTGGAGCGGCTGGCGCTGCAGGAGCGGCGGCAGCGGCTGGCGCAGCAGCAGCAGGAGCGGCGGCAGGAGCCGGTGCTTGCATTTGCGGTGCGTAGAACTGTTGGGCCGGGGTCTTGCTGTGGCGGCTGATCCGTACGGACTCTTCGCCTTCCTTGATTTCCAGCTCGTCGATGCCGGACTCTTCCAGCAGCTCGATCAGTTTCTTAACTTTACGGATATCCATGAATCATCAACTCCCAAGGGTCGGTCAGGGGCGCTTGGCCGGTTGTTCAATGTGTTCCAGGGCGGCCTCCAGGGCCAGTCGGTAACCGCTGGCGCCAAGGCCGCAGATCACTCCTACCGCTACGTCGGAGAAGTAAGAGTGATGGCGGAAAGCTTCGCGTTTGTGCACGTTGGACAAATGCACTTCGATGAATGGGATGCTCACCGCCAGCAGCGCGTCACGTAATGCAACACTTGTATGCGTAAAAGCGGCGGGATTGATCAGGATAAAGTCCACGCCTTCGCCGCGCGCGGCATGGATGCGATCAATCAATTCATACTCGGCATTGCTTTGCAGGTAGAGCAGATGGTGGCCGGCTTCACGGGCCCTGCGTTCCAGATCGAGGTTGATCTGTTCCAGGGTGACTGCCCCGTAGACGCCCGGTTCGCGGGTGCCGAGCAGGTTCAGGTTGGGTCCGTGTAGAACCAGAAAGGTCGCCATCGGCTGTTCCTTGTTATTGATGTGGGTACGGCAGAACCCGGCGACTATGCCGCAAAGCCTTTGTGACTGTCCAGTTCTATGCAGTAGGCAGCACGATTAGCGAGGATAGCGCAAAATTTGTGACTGCGAGCCTGGATCCGGTCAGTGTGGGAGCGGCATCCAGGCTGAGACCGGGTTAAACGCGGAACGCCTGGACAGCGGTGTTGAGCTGCCCGCCGAGCACCAGCAGATGCTCGCCCTGGCTGCGGCCCTGGCCGATGCGCAGCAAATTGTCCTCACCCAATTGGTGAATCCGCTCGCTGTTGTCACGGATTTCGCTGACCGCGCTGCTCTGCTGCGCGGTCACATCGGCAATGCGCACTGCTGTGGCGGAAATGGTCTGGATCGCCCCGACGATTTCATCCAGTGCACCGTCGGCCGCCTGGGCCTGCTGGGCGGTGGCTTCGGCGTGTTCGACCTGGGCGCGCATGCCTTGCACCGATTGGTGCGCAGCGGCTTGCAGGCCGGCGATCAGGGTCTGGATTTCGGCGGTGGCGCCGGCGGTGCGCTGCGCCAGGGAGCGCACTTCGTCGGCGACCACGGCAAACCCGCGTCCGGCTTCACCGGCCCGGGCGGCCTCAATCGCCGCGTTGAGCGCGAGCAGGTTGGTCTGGTCGGCAATCGAGCGGATCACCGTCAGCACGCCGCCGATGGTCGCGGACTCTTCAGCGAGTTTCTCGATCATCTGCGCATTTTGCTGCACTTCACCTACCAGCGCATGTAGCCCGGTCAGGCTCAGGCCGATCACCCGTTGGCCCTGTTCCACCGCGTCACCGGCGCTGCGGCTGGCCCCGGCGGCCTGGCTGGCGTCGCCGGCGACTTGTTGAATGGTCGCTTCGAGTTCGCCCAGGGAGTCGCGGATCTGCGCGGTGTCGCCGGCCTGGCGCTCGGCGCCGTCATGCAGGCCGCTGCTCAGTTCGGCCAATGCACGGCTGCTGCCGGCGACTTCCTCGGCATTGCCGCGAATGGTGCCGACCAACGCCACCAAATAGGCGCGCAGGCGGTTCAGCGACGCTTCAATGTCGTGCAGTTCGCGGTTGGTCTTGCCCAAGGCAATCGACTGGCTGAAGTCGCCTTCGGCCCAGGTCGACAGGGCCGGTGCCAGGTTGGTCAGGACTCGCGCCAAGCGGCGTTGCAGGGTGTCGATCAGCAATGCGATCAGCAGGATCAGACCGATCATCACGCCTTGCATCACCCGCACTTCGCCCTGGATCTTGCCGTGCTGCGCGCGCACCACCGGCTCCAGGCTGGCAATGGCTTGTTGCACGGCGTTGATTTTCAGGTGAGTGGCGTTGGCCAGGTCGGCCCGCTGCTGGATCTGCTCGCGAGTGCGCTTGAGTTCGGCGGGGTAGCGGGTCAGCAGGCTGTTGAGTTCGCGCTTGAGGTCGACGCCGGTGTCCTGGGCTTCGGTTTTTTCGCTGTTTTCCAGGCCCATCAGGGCGGAGAAGTCGTCGGCGCTGGATTCGGCGCTGGCCTTCACGCCCAGCAGCGGCAGCTGTTCCAGCAGGTCCGCCTGGCTGCGGATGTTGCCGACTTCGCGCTCCACATCATCGGCGAGTTCCGCACGGCCGCTGCTCACCAGCTTGTCGCGGGCCAGGGACAGTTTGCCCAGGTGTTGCGACGCGGCCAGCAGCGGCGGCAGGTAGCGCGCGGCCTGGGGGGAATTCACGCCGATGGCGTATTGGCTCAGTTGCTCCAGGTTCGCGCCCAATTCGCGCTCGGCTTGCAGCAGCAGGGCTTGCGGGTCGCCGGCCAGCTTGCCGGCAGCGAGCAGGTCGGTCTTGCTGAAGGCGTCCAGGTCCACA
Source organism: Pseudomonas sp. RP-B7 (assembly GCF_059803535.1). Taxonomy (NCBI): domain Bacteria; kingdom Pseudomonadati; phylum Pseudomonadota; class Gammaproteobacteria; order Pseudomonadales; family Pseudomonadaceae; genus Pseudomonas; species Pseudomonas sp. RP-B7. The sequence continues at coordinate 63,809 of NZ_JAPFHC010000026.1, read as the reverse complement.
AGGCTCGGGCGCAGATTTTGCGCGAGGTCGGCAGGCAGTTCATCCAGATGTTGCAGCAGGTTTTCCAGGCTCTGGCTGGCGCTGCTCAAACGCAGGGCGTCGCCGCTGGCGAGGTAGTCGTCGATATTGCGCGCGGCCTGGTTCTGGAAGGTCTGGGACAGGCTCAGGTAGCGCTCCATCAGCAAATACGGACGCTCCAGTGCCCGCTGCGACCACCAGAGTGTCGCACCGAGCGCCAGGCACACAGCCACGAGCAGAAGGGTATTGAGATTGGTCAGCAGCTTCAGGCGCATGCGGGATTTCAACCGACAGCAAAAGGTAAGTGCCTGAAGTTATTGCGCTTTCATTACAAGGTTATGACGGAATCAGTGGATTCCGGTGAAAAGGTGGCACTTTGCTTTGATGTGCGCGCCGCTTGTACTCGGTTGCGTCCGGCGTTCTTCGCGCGGTACAGCGCCTCGTCGGCCTGGGCCGCCATCATCAGGCTGTCGGAACCGTCGCACAGCTCCACAACCCCTGCGCTGAAGGTGCACCACAAGTCCTGCGGCTGGGCCGGGTAGTGAATTTCGGCAAAGCGCCCACGGATTTCGTCCAGCACCTTGCAGGCCGATTCCAGGTCGGTGTCGGGCATCACGATGGCGAATTCCTCGCCGCCGTAGCGCCCGATGTAGTCCGTCTTGCGCAGGCGCTGCTTGAGAAACAGCGCCAGGCTCTTGATCACGCGGTCGCCCATGGGGTGGCCGTGGCTGTCGTTGACCCGCTTGAAGTGGTCAATGTCGAGCATGGCAAAGCTCAGCGGCTTGTTCTCGCGGCGCGCACGGAAGCTGCAGTCTTCGAGCAATTGCAGGATGTGGGTGTGGTTGTACAGGCCGGTCAGGCTGTCGCGCACCATGCGCGCCTTGAGGTGGCGGGCGCGGGCGGCGCGGTTGCGCACAGTGGTGATCAGGTGGCGCGGCTTGATCGGCTTGGTCAGGAAGTCGTCGCCGCCCTCGCTCATCGCGTCCAGCTGTTTGTCCAGGTCATCTTCAGCCGACAGGTAGATGATCGGCACGCTGACATAGCGGTCGTTATGGCGGATCACCTTGGCCAGTTCGGTGCCGGTGCAGGCGGGCATGTACATGTCGAGGATGATCAGGTCGGGCTGGAAGTCCGCCAGCTCGGCCATGGCCTGGATCGGCTCGATCAAGGTGCGGGTGACGATGCCGGCACTGTTGAGCAGGCGTTCGGTGTGCAGGGCCTGGGCGCGCGAGTCGTCGATGATCAGCACTTTATACGGCTCGTACTGGGCGACGCAGGTGAGCACTTCGATCTTCTCCAGCAGGCTGGAGGCTTCCAGGGTGCCGGTGAGGAACTCCTGGCCACCGGCGCGCACGGCGGCGAGACGGGTCGGGGTGTCGGTTTCGTGCAGGCTGAAAAACAGCAGTGGCAGTTTTTGCTCCAGGCCTTCCTGGGCTTCGGCGGCCAGCTTGAGGCCCAGGCCGGCGCCGCAAAAGTCCACGTCCATGACGATGGCCGACGGCAAGCGCTCGGCCATCGACGCTCGGAACGCCGGCACGCTATCCAGGGACTGCGCGCTCATGCCAAAAAATTCCAGCTGCTTGGCCAGGCGCTCGGCGCGCTCGTGATCGGCGAGCATCACGTAGATCGGCTTGCGCATCGGTGGCAGGAAGGTTTGTTCGAGCTGGTCGCCCTGGCGCAGCCCGGTGCGCGACAGGCGCTGCATCAGGCGATTGAGTTCGGTGATCAGGTGGCTGCTGAGGCGGCCACGGTTTTCGTCGACTTGCTTGAGCGATTCGCCGATATGCCGCGCCAACTGGCCGTGCTCCGGCTGCTCGAAGCGCTCGGCAAAACGCTGCAGGCGCAGGTTGGCTTCGCTGAGTTCGGAGAGGTCAGCGTTGGACCATTCACTGCGTTGCAGGCGCTGCCAGATCTCAAGAATTTGACGTGCCTGATGAATTACCCGCTGGGCAAAATGGTGCTTGAGACGCTCACGGCTGGGGTCTTCTGGCTCGGTCATATCCTGACTACTAGTAAGGCTGCATGCTGAGGTCGAACTGATGGCTCTATGCTAGCACCTCTTTTCTGTTGCATGAGTGTCATACGTCAATTAACTGCGAGACTTACGCATTCAATTTTCGACTCATCGGTCGCGCAGCGTAAAAAGCGTGCATCCTTTATAGTCGAACGTCCCGTATGCGCCACTTTCGTTTAAAAGCCCCGCGCTGACGGGCACGATGGGGTAGGGTTGTGGTCGGAGTGTTTGAACGCACCCGGACAATAGACGTGCATGAACTCAAGTGATTGAAAGGATCCCGCCATGCTGGACTGGAAAAACCGCGCAGACAGTACCAAAGGCCCCGCCCCCGAACCCAAGTCGGCCAACCGCAGCTACTTTCGCAGCCTGCTGATGAGCCGCGCCGTGCTCAGCCTGCTGGGCTTGTACCTGTTGGTCACGGGTGCCCTGGGGTGGTATTGGAGCGCAGAGCCGGCGCTGTTCCCGGTCCAGCAAAATGCGCAGATTGCCGCCGAGAAGGAAGGCAAGCAGATGGTGGTGGGCTATACCACCGTCGAAACCCTCAAGACCGTGGTCGGCACTTTGCTGGACAAGCCCGGTGGCTATATCTCCAACGACCGTTTCCCGCCTGGCCTGTGGATGGACAACATGCCCAGCTGGGAATACGGCGTGCTGGTTCAGGTGCGTGACCTGACCCGCGCCCTGCGCAAAGATTTCGCGCGTTCCCAGTCGCAGTCGGCCGAAGACGCGGACCTGGCCAAGGCCGAACCGCGCTTCAACTTCGACAACAAGAGCTGGGTGCTGCCTTCCAGCGAGTCCGAGTACCAGGAAGGCATCAATTCCCTGAGCCGCTATGAAGCGCGCCTGTCCGACCCGAACCAGCGCGGCGCCTTGTTCTATGCACGTGCCGACAACCTGAACAACTGGCTGGGTGACGTGGCGACCCGCCTGGGTTCGCTGTCGCAGCGCCTGTCGGCCAGCGTCGGCCGGGTGAAACTGAACACCGCGCTGAAAACCGAAGCCCTGGCGCCGGGTGAAGTGCCGCAGGTCGATGAAGAAGTGGTGGAAACCCCATGGATGCAGATCGACAACGTGTTCTATGAAGCCCGTGGCCAGGCCTGGGCGCTGTCCCACCTGCTGCGCGCCATCGAGGTCGACTTTGCCGATGTACTGGCCAAGAAAAACGCCACGGTCAGCGTGCGCCAGATCATCCGTGAGCTGGAAGCCTCGCAGGAACCGGTCTGGAGTCCTATGATTCTTAACGGCAGTGGCTTCGGCGTACTGGCGAACCATTCGCTGGTGATGGCCAACTACATTTCCCGGGCCAACGCTGCAGTGATCGACTTGCGTCAGCTCCTCAACCAGGGTTGATGATGGACGCTACTCAAAACGAGGCCGCACACCGTGCGGCCTCTGATGCTGAACTGATCTGCTGGGTTGACGAACAGGACAGGCTCCTCGGTCACCTGGTCAGGTCCGACCTGCGCCAGCGCGGTCTTATCGGCCGTTGCACCTTTATCTTCCTGTTCAACTCCAAGGGCGAGCTGTGTGTGCATCGACGCACCCTGAGCAAAGCCTTGTACCCCGGTTTCTGGGATACGGCGGCGGGTGGGATGGTCGCAGCGGGGGAGAGCTACGCCGATTCGGCGGCCCGCGAGCTGGAAGAAGAACTCGGTGTGGCCGGGGTAGCACTGGTCGAGCATGATCACTTCTATTTCGCCGACGGCGACAGCCGGCTCTGGTGCAAGTCCTACTCTGCCGTGTGGGACGGGGCGCTGCGTTTGCAGCCCGAAGAGGTCATGGAAGCGCACTTTCTGCCCCTCGACGTTATCCTTCAGGAAGCTGAACAAAAGCCCTATTGCCCGGACGCCCAGGAGGGCCTGCGTCGCTATCTGGCCCTGCGTCGCTAAACTTGCATAAATTGGCGCGATTTGGCCCTTAGCAAGTCGGCTTTTTGCCGTTACACTGCGCGACTTTTCACCCGAGCCTTCCTGCTATTAGGAGTGGGGCGGTTCGGTAGCGCTGCCCCTGCCTGAGTGGGGCTTCGCGGTCGGTAGTCCCGTTGCGGGCACCGATCTGTCTTTGTCCTCCCAAGAGGATTGCCGGTGGCCAAAAAAGCCGCATCCTTCGCCGCCCTTGGTGGCCTGGTATTTTCCACCGACGCAGGTCGACACTGCCCGGACTGTCGTCAGCCCGTGGATTCGTGCACCTGCAAACAGACCCTGATCCCTGAAGGCGACGGTATTGCCCGCGTGCGACGCGAGAGCAAGGGCCGTGGCGGCAAGACGGTGACCACCATCACCGGCGTGCCGTTGGCCGAGGATGCCCTGAAAGAACTCGCCACCACGCTGAAAAAGCGTTGTGGCACCGGTGGCGCGTTGAAAGACGGCGTCATCGAGATCCAGGGCGATCACGTCGAGTTGCTGTTGGCCGAGCTGATCAAGCTCGGGTACAAGGCCAAGAAGTCCGGCGGCTGAAAGCCTCTTCCCGACCTGTGTCTAAACTCTGTCCTGCAAGTGGGGTCCTACCTCTCGCGCAGGCAAATCGTCATTTTCATTCTTTAGACTGCGCCAGCCTCTGATAGGGGGCTGCGCCTTCGACTTCATTTATAGGGGACTTCGATGTCCGTACGACGCACACGCAAAGACGATGGCAGCCAATGGACAGTTGCGGACAGCCGCAGTGTTTACGGGATTCGCCATTGGGGGGCCGGGTATTTCGCGATCAATGATGCCGGTCGCGTTGAAGTCCGTCCGAACGGCCCGAACAGCACGCCTGTCGACCTTTACGAGCAAGTCGACGAGCTGCGCAAGAGCGGCCTGTCCTTGCCGCTGCTGGTGCGCTTTCCCGACATCCTGCAAGACCGTGTACGCCAGCTGACCGGCGCCTTCGATGCGAACATCGAGCGCCTGGAGTACCAGAGCAAGTACACCGCTCTGTACCCGATCAAGGTGAACCAGCAGGAAGCGGTGATCGAGAACATCATCGCCACCCAGAACGTGTCCATCGGCCTCGAAGCCGGTTCCAAGCCTGAGCTGCTGGCCGTGCTGGCCCTGGCGCCGAAGGGCGGCACCATCGTCTGCAACGGTTACAAGGACCGTGAGTTCATCCGCCTCGCGCTGATGGGGCAGAAACTCGGCCACAACGTGTTCATCGTGATCGAGAAAGAATCCGAAGTCGGCCTGGTGATCGAAGAGGCCGCCAGCCTCAAGGTCAAGCCACAGGTCGGCCTGCGCGTGCGCCTGTCGTCCCTGGCGTCGAGCAAGTGGGCGGACACCGGCGGCGAGAAATCCAAGTTCGGTCTGTCGGCGGCGCAGCTGCTGTCGGTGGTCGAGCGCTTCCGCGCCGCCGGCCTGGACCAGGGCATCCGCCTGCTGCACTTCCACATGGGCTCGCAGATCGCCAACCTGGCGGACTACCAGCACGGGTTCAAGGAAGCCATTCGTTACTACGGCGAACTGCGCAACCTCGGCCTGCCGGTGGATCACATCGACGTCGGCGGCGGCCTGGGCGTGGACTACGACGGTACCCACTCGCGTAACGCCAGTTCGATCAACTACGACATGGACGACTACGCCGGCGTGGTGGTGGGCATGCTCAAGGAGTTCTGCGACGCCCAGAGCCTGCCGCACCCGCATATCTTCTCCGAAAGCGGTCGCTCGCTGACTGCCCACCACGCCATGCTGGTGGTGCAGGTCACCGACGTCGAGAAACACAACGACGAAATCCCGCTGATCGAAAACAAGGAAAGCCTGCCGGAAACCGTGCAGTGGCTGGTGGACCTGCTCGGTCCGACCGACATTGAAATGGTCACCGAAACCTACTGGCGCGCCACCCACTACATGAGCGACGTGGCCGCCCAGTACGCCGACGGCAAACTGACCCTGGCGGAAAAGGCCCTGGCCGAACAGTGCTACTTCGCCGTGTGCCGCCGCCTGCATAACTCGCTCAAGGCCCGCCAGCGCTCGCACCGCCAGGTGCTGGACGAACTCAACGACAAGCTGGCCGACAAGTACATCTGCAACTTCTCGGTATTCCAGAGCCTGCCGGACACCTGGGCCATCGGCCAGGTCCTGCCGATCCTGCCGCTGCACCGCCTCGACGAAGAGCCGTTGCGCCGTGCGGTGTTGCAGGACCTGACCTGCGACTCCGACGGCAAGATCAAGCAGTACGTCGACGAGCAGTCCATCGAGACCAGCCTGCCGGTGCATGCGTTGAACGAAGGTGAGGATTACTTGCTGGGCATCTTCCTGGTTGGTGCTTACCAAGAGATCCTGGGCGACATGCACAACCTGTTCGGTGATACCGATTCGGTGAACATCTACCAGCGTGAAGACGGTTCGGTGTACAGCGCCGGGATCGAGACCCATGACACCATCGAAGACATGCTGCGTTATGTGCACTTGTCGCCGGAGGAGTTGATGACCCACTACCGCGACAAGTGTGCGAGCGCGAAGATCTCTGCGTCTGAGCGTACCCAGTTCCTCGACGCCTTGCGCCTGGGCCTGACGCGTTCGTCGTACCTGTCCTCATAAGCACAGTCGACGGCGATCCAAGATGTGGGAAGGGGCTTGCCCCCTCCCACATTTTTTTATCCAAGCCACTGGTCCTGCCGGTTCAGTCGCCACGCAATCGCCCACAAAGTCAGGCTGCGCAGCGCCATGAACAGCAGGAAGGTCAGCCACAGCCCGTGGTTGCCCAACCCCTGCAACAGCCAGGCTAACGGCAGCGTCAACAGCACCGTCAGCAACATGCCATTGCGCATCTCCCGCGCACGGGTAGCGCCGATAAACAGGCCATCGAGCAAATAACTCCACACCGCAATCAACGGCAATACCGCCAGATACGGCAAGTAACGGTCAGCCGTTTCGCGCACGCTGGGGATGTCGGTCTGCATGGCGATAAACAAGTGCCCGCCGACCGTGAACAGCAAGGCAAAACCGACGCTGGCGATCAGCGACCAACCGCCGGCGACCACCAGTGAACGCCTTAGCGCCTGACGGTCGTGGGCACCGATGGCATGGCCGCACAGGGCTTCGACCGCGTGGGCCAATCCGTCCAATGCGTGGGCGGTCAGCAACAGGCCGTTGAGCAGCAACGCGTTGGCCGCCACGGTGGCATCGCCCAAGCGCGCGCCCTGCACGGTGATCATGAAAAACACCGACTGCAGCGCCAGGCTGCGGATAAAAATGTCGCGGTTCACCGCCAGCAGCGGGCGCCAGCTCTTCCATCGTTGCAACGCAGCCCAAGCGATATGCCCGGGGTAGGCACGCAGGGCTTTTTGCGTGAGGGCCAGGCCGAGCAGGGCGCCGGTCCATTCGGCGATCACCGAGGCTCGAGCCGAGCCGACCACCCCCCAATCCAGGCCAAGCACAAACCACAGGTTCAGGGCGATGTTTACCAGGTTGGTCGTCAGCAGAATCGCCAACGGCGCGCGGGCGTTTTGCGTGCCGAGGAACCAGCCGACCAGCGCATAACTGGCGAGGGCGGCGGGCAAGCCGAACAGGCGGGTGTGGAAAAAGTCCTGGGTCAGTTGATTGAGCTCGGGGGAGGGCTGCATCCATTCCAGCGCCAGATGGCTGAAGGGAATACCTACCGTGCCCAGCAACATCGCCAGCCCCAGCGCCAACAGTAACCCTTGCAGGAGGATTTGCCGCAACGCCGCACCATCATTGCGCCCAGCGGCCTGGGCAGCGAAACCGGTGGAGCCCATGCGCAGGAAGCCCATGGCCCAGGCCAGGAAGGTGTACAGGCTGGCGCCGACGGCCACGGCGCCCAACTGATGGGCGTGGGGCAAGTGGCCGATGACCATGCTGTCTACCAGGGCCACCAACGGCACCGAGATGTTAGAAAGAATCATCGGCGCAGCTAAGGCCCATACACGGCGATGAGTAGGGCGGTCGCGCCAGTCGGTCAGTAAGGTGGACATGCAGGCTCCTCGGGAGAGCGGCATTGTAACCGGCACTCCTTGTCATCGCAGGACCAATGTAGGAGCGGGCTTGCTCGCGAATGCGGTGGTTCAGTAATAGATGTGTCGACTGACACACCGCCTTCGCAAGCAAACCCGCTCCCACACAAGCCCGCTCCCACATTTTGATCTTCAGTGTTTGTGGGATTTGGCTTGGCAACACTTCCTTTCAAGAACCAAACCACCCTCCGTCGGTCAATGTGAGCAGCACCTCATCAGCCCCACGCGGGCTGATATATAGTTCATCCCTCGGCCCCCTAACAACGAGTGCCCCATGCTTAACAAAGGATTGTTCCTGGCCTGCGCGCTGGCCCTGCTGAGCGCCTGCGATTCTTCCGACAAACCGGCGGCGCCTCCTGCGCCAACCGTGACGGCAGCACCTAAGCCGGCCAAGGCGGTGGTGGACGTGGCAGCGCTGAAGCAGCGTTATGCCGGGCGTGAGTTAAGCGTGGTGGATGTGTCCGAGGTGCAGCTCGATGGGGCCAGCACGCTCTCCGTGAGCTTTTCCATTCCCCTGGACCCCGATCAGAAATTCGCCGACAAACTTCACCTGGTGGACAGCAAGTCCGGCAAGGTCGATGGTGCCTGGGAAATTTCCGACAACCTGATGGAGCTGCGCCTGCGCCATCTGGAGCCACAGCGCAAGCTGGTGCTGACCATCGACGCCGGCGTGAAAGCGGTCAACGACGCCAAGCTCGCCGCCGAATACAGCGCCCGCCTGGAAACCCGCGACCTACAAGCCACCGTCGGTTTCGCCAGCCGTGGCACCTTGCTGCCGACACGCCTGGCCGAAGGCCTGCCGGTGATTGCGTTGAACGTCGACAAGATCGACGTCGAATTCTTTCGCATCAAGCCCGAATCCCTGCCCACCTTCCTAGCGCAATGGGGCCGCAATAGCAGCCTGCAAAGTTATGAGGCCCGCGAACTGCTGCCGATGGCCGACCTGGTCTACGGCGGCCGTTTCGACCTGAACCCTGCACGCAACACCCGTGAAACCCTGCTGCTGCCGATTGCCGGCCTCAAGCAATTGCAGCAGCCAGGCGTGTACCTGGCGGTGATGCGCGCTTCCGGCACCTACAACTATTCCCAGCCGGCGACGCTGTTTACCTTGAGTGACATCGGCTTGTCGGTGCACCGCTACGCCAATCGCCTGGACGTGTTTACCCAGGCCCTCGAAGGCGGCAAGGCGCTGGATGGCGTCGACCTTGAAGTGCTCGATGCCGACGGCCGCGTGCTGGGCCAGGGCAAGACCGAGAAGGGCGGCCACGCCGAGCTGCCGTTGCCGAAAAAAGCCCAGGTGCTGATGGCCAAGCAGGGCGAGCAAACCAGCCTGTTACGCCTCGACAGCGCGGCGCTGGACCTGGCCGAGTTCGACATCGGCGGCCAGCCGTCCCATCCGTTGCAGTTCTTTGTGTTCGGCCCGCGTGACCTGTATCGCCCCGGCGAAACCGTGCTGCTCAACGCCCTGTTGCGCGACAAGGACGGCAACGCGGTCAAGCCGCAACCCGTGAGCGTCGAGGTCCGTCGCCCGGATGAGCAGGTCAGCCGTAAGTTCGTGTGGGATGCCGACGCGTCCGGCCTCTATCAATACCCACTGCAACTGGCTGGCGAAGCGCCGACCGGGCGCTGGCAGCTGGTGTTCGACCTGGGGGACGGCAAGCCGCAGTTGTATGAATTCCTCGTCGAAGACTTCCTGCCCGAGCGCCTGGCGCTGGAACTCAAGGGCAGCGACACGGCGTTGAGCCCGGCCGATAACCCGGTCATCCAGGTCAGTGGCCGCTACCTCTACGGCGCCCCGGCATCGGGCAACCGCGTCAGCGGGCAAATCTATGTGCGGCCGTTGCGCGAAGCGGTCAAGGCGCTGCCGGGCTATCAGTTTGGCTCTGTCACCGAAGAAGAACTGAGCCAGGATTTCGAACTCGACGAAAGCGTGCTCGACGCCAAGGGCCAGGAAGAACTGACCCTGGAAAGCAAATGGGCCGACGCCAAGTCGCCGCTGCAACTGATCGTGCAAGCCAGTCTGCACGAGTCCGGCGGGCGCCCGATCACCCGGCGCCTGGTGCAGCCGATCTGGCCGGCCGAACAACTGCCGGGCCTGCGCGGGTTGTTTGACGGCAAGGAAACCAACGGCGATGGCCCGGCAGAATTCGAAGTACTGCTGGCCAACCCGCAAGGGCAGAAGCTCGCCGCGCAAAACCTCAAAGTGCGCCTGGTGCGTGAGCGTCGCGATTACTACTGGAACTACTCCGACAACGATGGCTGGAGTTACCACTTCAACGAAAAATTCCTCAACCTCGACGAACAGACCTTGAACATCCAGGCGGGCGACACCGCCAAGGTCAGCTTCCAGGTCGAGTGGGGCCCTTACCGCGTCGAGGTCGAAGACCCGCAGACCGGGCTGGTCAGCAGCCTGCGCTTCTGGGCCGGCTACCAGGCCCAGGACAACACCGAAGGCGGCGCCGTACGCCCCGATCAGGTCAAGCTGGCGCTGGATAAACCGGCGTATGGCGACGGCGATACCGCCAACGTCACCGTGACCCCGCCTGCCGCCGGCAAGGGCTACCTGCTGGTGGAGTCCGCCGAAGGGCCGTTGTGGTGGCAGGAAATCGACGTGCCGGCCGAAGGCAAAAGCTTCGCCGTGAAGCTCGACCCGAAATGGTCGCGCCATGATTTGTACGTCAGTGCCCTGGTGATTCGTCCCGGCGAGCGCAAAGCCAATATCACCCCCAAACGGGCCGTGGGCCTGCTGCACCTGCCGCTGGATCGCACCCAGCGCAAACTCGGCGTGACCCTCAGCGCGCCGGAAAAAATGCGTCCCAAGCAAGCGCTGACGGTAAAAGTCGCCGCCAAGAATGCCGATGGCAGCGTGCCGAAACAGGTGCACGTGCTGGTCGCGGCGGTGGATGTGGGCATCCTCAATATCACCGAATACCCGACGCCGGACCCGTACGCCAGCCTGTTCGGTCGCAAGGCTTACGGCGTGGACCAGTTCGACATCTACGGCCAGTTGATCGAGGCTGGCCAGGGCCGCCTGGCCAGCCTGGCCTTTGGTGGTGACGCTGCGCTGGCCAAGGGCGGCAAGCGCCCGGACACCAGCCTCACCATCGTCGCCCTGCAAAGCGCGCCCGTGACCTTGAATGAGCGGGGCGAGGGCGAAGTCAGCGTCAACATCCCCGACTTCAACGGCGAACTGCGCCTGATGGCCCAGGCCTGGAGCGATGATCGCTATGGCATGGCCGAAGCCAAGACAGTGATTGCCGCGCCGCTGATCGCCGAGCTGTCGGCGCCGCGTTTCCTTGCCGGTGGCGACCAGACCACCTTGGCGCTGGACCTGTCCAACCTGTCGGGCCGGGCGCAGAAGCTCGATGTGCAATTGAGCGTCGAGGGGCAGCTGGAATTGGTCAACCCTGGCGCACAAAACGTCGAACTCAAACAAGGCCAGCGCACCACCCTGCGCATCCCGGTAAAAGCCTGGGGCGGCTTGGGGCAGGGCAAGGTCAAGGTCACCGTGAATGGCCTCGACCTGCCGGGTGAAAATCTACCGCCGTTCACTCGCGAATGGACCCTGGGCGTGCGTCCGGCGTATCCGGCATTGCTCAAGCATTACCGCGCGGTACTCAAGGATCAGCCGTGGAGCCTGCCAGCGGGCACCCTGGATCAGTTCGATGCGTCGGGGCGCGAGGCGCTGTTGAGCCTGTCGAGCCGGCCGCCGTTGAACCTTGGCGCGCAGATCAGCGCGCTCAAGGCCTACCCTTATGGCTGCCTGGAGCAGACCGCCAGCGGCCTGTACCCGTCGCTGTACGCCGACGATACGTTGCTCAAGCGCCTGGCGATCAAGGGCGAGCCGGATGCCGAGCGCAAGCGCAAGATCGAAATCGGCATCGAGCGCTTGCTGGGCATGCAGCGCTATAACGGCAGCTTCGGGTTGTGGGGAGCTGACGGCGAAGAAGAATATTGGCTGACAGCCTACGTCACCGACTTCCTCCTGCGCGCCCGTGATCAGGGTTTCGCGGTGCCGCAGGAGGCCTTGAAAAAGGCCAGTGAGCGACTGCTGCGTTATGTGCAGGAGCGCAACCTGATCGACGTCGATTACAGCGACAACGCCGACCACACCCGCTTCGCCGTGCAGGCCTACGCCGGCATGGTCCTGGCGCGCAGCCAGCAGGCGCCGTTGGGCGCGTTGCGCAGCATCTTCGAGCGTCGCAGCGATGCGCGCTCCGGGTTGCCGCTGGTGCACCTGGCGATTGCGTTGCAGAAAATGGGCGACCAGCCACGGGCGGACCAGGCGTTGCTGGCCGGTCTGGCGGCGCAGCGCAATGCCAATGAATGGCTGGCCGACTACGGCAGCCCGTTGCGTGATCAAGCGATGATCCTGGCGCTGCTGGAGGAGAACGACCTGGCCAAAGGCAAGCGTGAGGAGCGCTTGTTCACGCTGTCGGATCAGTTGGCAGCGAGCCCGTACTTGTCGACCCAGGAGCGTAATTCGCTGTTCCTCGCCGGGCGCCTGGGGTTTGCCAAGCCGGAGTCGGACTGGAAAGTGCTACTGGATGGCAGTGCTGGACGCCACGAGTTGAATAACCAGCAGTCGACCCTGGATCTGGAGGGCAAGCTGCTTTCAAGCAACCTGAGCCTGACCAATCAGGGCGATGTGCCGGTTTACCAGCAACTGACGATTTCAGGTTACCCACAGGTGCCACCGGCGCCAGGTGGCGACAACTTGAGCATCCGCCGTGAATACCTGGGCATGAACGGCCAGCCGCTGAACCTGCACAGCCTCAACAGCGGCGACCTGGTGCTGGTGCACTTGGCCGTCAGCGCCAAGCAACGTGTGCCGGACGCCCTGGTGGTGGACCTGCTGCCCGCCGGCCTGGAACTGGAAAACCAGAACCTGGCACAGAGCGCTGCCAGCCTGGAAAACGCCAGCAGCCAGGTGAAGGAATGGCGTGAGTCGATGCAGAACGCGTCGCTCAAGCATCAGGAGTTCCGCGATGACCGTTATGTGGCCGCGCTGAACCTGGACGGTTCCGGCACCACGCACTTGCTGTATCTGGCACGAGCGGTGACGCCGGGCACGTACCGCGTACCGCCGCCGCAAGTGGAGTCGATGTACCGGCCGAACTGGCAGGCGGTGGGCGAGACCCCGGCGGACTTGGTGATCAAGGGCCGCTGAGATCTCAACTTGAAATGGGGCCTGAATGTGTGCGGGCTTGCTCGCGAAGACGGAGTGTCAGCCAGTACATCTGATACTGACATACCGCATTCGCGAGCAAGCCCGCTGCCACAGGGGGGCTGGTTGTTTGGGGGATCAGTGCACGACCCAGCTGAGCAGCCACAGCCCCAGCAGCAACCAGATAATCCCGAAGATGATCGACGCACGCATAAACGCCCGCACCGCCGAATACAGGAACAGCAGGCCAATGATCAGCGTGAGGATGCTGATTATCGAAGTGTCCATGCCCAGCGTACGTGAGAGGCCTTCGACAAAGTTGCCGCCAGCGTTGGTCAAGGCCCCGAACAATCCGCTGAGCCCATCGACGATAAAGCGGATGACCGAACCGAGCGCTTGGCCCAGCCATTCGAAGAAGCTTTCTACCTGCATGTGTGTGTCCTGATGAGAAGGTGGGCGTATCTGTGCCTTTGGTTGTGATTGCGCCAGGCTAGTTCCCTATAAGCATAGAGGTTTGCAGGTTAAATAATGGGTTTGCTTAGTATCGGATACCCACAATCCCATGTGGGAGCTGGCTTGCCTGCGATAGCGGTGGGTCAGTGAAAAATTTACCAACCGCCCCACCGCTATCGCAGGCAAGCCCGCTCCCACGGTTACTGCGCTGGAGCTTGGGGGTTGTGGTGTTGGTGATCGCGCTGTTGTGGCTGGCCGACCGTATCTGGCCCTTGCCGCTCCCTCAGGACGACCTGGCACGCGTCGTACTCGCCGAAGACGGTACGCCCTTGTGGCGCTTCGCCGATGCCAACGGCGTGTGGCGCTACCCGGTGCAAACCGGCGAAGTCTCGCCGTATTACCTCGACGCACTGCTCACCTACGAAGACCGCTGGTTCTACCGACACCCCGGCGTCAACCCGCTGGCGCTGGTGCGGGCCTCCTGGCAGAACCTCAGCGGCACACGGGTAGTGTCCGGCGGCAGCACCTTGTCGATGCAGGTCGCACGCCTGCTCGATCCGCATTCGCGCACCTTCCACGGCAAGTTGCGCCAGTTGTGGCGCACGGCGCAGTTGGAGTGGCACCTGTCCAAGGACGAAATCCTCAACCTCTACCTGAACCGCGCCCCGTTTGGCGGGACGTTGCAAGGCGTGGCGGCGGCCAGTTGGGCCTACCTGGGAAAATCCCCGGCGCACTTGACCCATGCCGAAGCGGCCTTGCTTGCCGTACTGCCCCAGGCCCCCAGCCGCTTGCGCCCGGACCGTCACCCGCAACGCGCCCAGCAAGCCCGCGACAAGGTGCTGCGCCGCCTCGCCGAGTTTCAGGTGTGGCCGCAGACCGCTGTCGACGAAGCCCTGGAGGAACCGCTGCTGCTCGCCCCGCGCCTGGAGCCGAGCCTGGCACCCTTGCTCGCGCGCCGCCTGAACCGTCCGGACAGCCCGCCGCTGATCCGCACCACCGTGGATGCCACCTTGCAACGCCGTCTCGAAGACCTGCTGCTGGGCTGGCGCGCCCGTTTGCCGGAGTACACCTCCGCCGCGATCCTGGTGGTGGAAGAAGAAAGCATGGCCGTGCGCGCCTACGTCGGCTCGGTGGACATCAACGATGCCAAGCGCTTTGGCCATGTGGACATGATCAGCGCGTTGCGTTCGCCAGGCTCCACGTTGAAACCGTTTCTGTATGGCATGGCGTTGGATGACGGCTTGATCCACTCCGAGTCGCTGTTGCAAGACGTCCCCCGCCGTTACGGCGATTACCGGCCGGGCAATTTTTCCATGGGCTTTACCGGCGCGGTGCCTGCGAGTACGGCGTTGTCCAGTTCGCTGAACCTGCCGGCGGTGCAGTTGCTGGAAGCCTACGGGCCCAAGCGCTTCGCCGCCCAAATGCGTATCGGCGGCGTGCCCTTGGCGTTGCCGGCGCTGGCCGAGCCCAATCTGGCGTTGATTCTTGGCGGCGCGGGCAGTCGTCTGGAGGATCTGGTCAGCGGTTACAGCGCCTTCGCCCGGGATGGCAAGAGCGCGACCATTCGCTTGCAGCCAGGCGACGTTCTCAGGGAGCGGCCGATGTTGTCCCCTGGTGCGGCGTGGATTGTGCGACGTATCCTCAGTGGCCAGGCACGCCCCGACCGCGACCCGCGTGCCGAGTTGGTGCAGCGCCCGGTGCTGGCCTGGAAAACCGGCACCAGCTATGGCTTTCGTGATGCCTGGGCGATTGGTGTGGGGCCGCGTTACTTGATTGGTGTGTGGATCGGCCGACCGGACGGCACGCCAGTGCCGGGGCAGTTCGGCCTGGCCTCGGCGGCGCCGTTGATGCTGCAGGTGCACGATGTGCTGACCAACCGCGACAGCCAGCGCGGCATCAGTGCGCCCGTCAAACCGGTGCCGGCGAATGTTGGCGTGGCTGCGATCTGTTGGCCGCTGGGCCAGCCGCTGGGCCGCAGCGATCCCAATTGCCGGCGCCAGCGTTTTGCCTGGACGTTGGACAACACCACACCGCCGACCTTGCAGGCATTGGATCAACCGTTGAGCGTGGGGTTGATGGAGAGCGTGTGGGTCAACGCCAAGGGCCTGCGGGTCGACGCCCATTGCCCTGGTGCCGAGGCGAAAAGCATCGCCTTGTGGCCGGCGCCGCTGGAGCCATGGTTGCCACGGGTCGAGCGCCGCGAAGCACGCATCCCGGCCGCCGATCCCGATTGCCCGCCGCCGGTATTGGCCGCGTCGTCGCCGTTGTCGATTGTAGGCGTGCGCGAGGGTGATCAACTGCGCTTGCCGGCTGCCAGCCAGCAGGCGCTGCGTCTGAAAATCTCGGCGTTGGGCGGCAGTGGGCGGCGTTGGTGGTTTCTCAATGGCGAGCCGTTGGGGGACAGTGCCAACCAGGACTTTATCAATGCCAGCTTTGAGCGGTTGGGGCGGTATCAGCTGAGTGTGCTGGATGAGGCGGGGCAGACTGCCCGGCTTGAGTTCAGTGTCGTCGACTAAATCGCCTTCGCGAGCAAGCCCGCGCCCACATTTTGATTTGTGAATACCTTCAAGTGTGGGAGCGGGCTTGCTCGCGAAGGCGTCCTCAAGAACACCCGGAGATTCACTTGCCTTCAAGGCCAATCCCCCCGAAGCTACTCACCTTCAGGAGCCTCACGCATGAACCTCGAACACCTCACCGAACGCCTGCACCGCATCCGCGATACCAACGACTGGAAGCAGTTCCACAGCCCGAAAAACCTGGCCATGGCCGCCAGCGTGGAAATGGCCGAGCTGGTGGAGATCTTCCAATGGCTGAGCGAAGACCAATCCCGCCAGCTGCCTGCCGACAAACTCGCCCATGCCGGGCAGGAAGTCGGCGATATCGTGTTGTACCTGCTGTTGCTGTGCAGCGAGTTGGGCCTGGACATGAACGAGGTGGTGCGCGCCAAACTGGCCGACAGCGAACGGCGGTTTGCCCATGAGTGACCGACATTTCGACCAATTGGCCACGCGTTTTGCCGAGAAAATCTACGGTGGCGCCAAGGGGGCCATCCGTCTGGCGGTGCTCCAGGCCGACCTGACCGAAGCGCTGCCCAAGCGCCCATTGCGCGTGCTGGACATCGGCGCGGGCCTGGGCCATATGTCGTTGTGGCTGGCCGAGCAGGGCCATCAAGTGACCCTGGCCGAACCCGCCGAGCCGATGCTCGAAGGCGCGCGCCAACGCTTCGCCGAGGCCGGGCAGAGCGCAACGTTCATTCACGCGCCGTGGCAGGATTTGCTTGGCCAACTCACCGAACCCTATGACCTGGTGCTGTGCCACGCCGTGCTGGAATGGCTGGCCGAGCCCCACGCGATCCTGCCGGTGCTGCACCAACTCACGGTGCCCGGCGGCTGGTTGTCCCTGGCGTTCTATAACCGTGATGCGCTGATTTACCGCAACCTGCTCAAAGGCCACTTCCGCAAGATGCGCAAGAACGACATGGCCGGGGAAAAGCAGAGCCTCACCCCGCAACAGCCGCTCGACCCGCGTGAACTGGCGGCGCAACTCGAAGGCCTTTGGCAGGTCGAAAGCCAAAGTGGCGTGCGGGTGTTCCACGACTACATGCCGGTGGAATTCCAGGCCCGCGCGAATCTGCAGGACTTGTTGGAGATGGAACTCGCTCACCGTCGTCACCCAAGCTTTGCCGGACTTGGGCGTTATTTGCACTGGATCTGCCGTCCGGTTTAAGCGGCCCAGTCTGCGGAGGTCGAAATGCGTCGTCTCTGTTTGATCCTGTTGTCTTTGGGACTGGGCGCCTGTTCCAGCCCCAATCCCTACGTGGCCGCCTCGGCCCCGATGCCGCCGGCCCCGGCCCAGGCGGCCAATACCTTTGATGCCAGTGCCTACCCGGCGCCGGTGCGCGACTATGGCGCCTACCGCAACTGGGCCTGGCGCAACGGCCAGCTGCCGGCGGGCACGGCCTGGGCCGATTCGGCGCAGATTGCCGAAGCGGTCAGCGGCGCCCTCGACCAGCGCGGCTTGCGCCCCCTGCACGACAATCGCCCGCCGGACCTGCTGGTCAGCGCCGACGTGCGCCTGGAGAAGCGCCTCAAGCAAGTCCAGGATGACTATGGCTACGGCTATGGTGGCTACAACCGCTATGGCAATGGCTACGGCATGTACAACTCGGCACCGATCGTGCGCACCTATGAAGTGACGGTGGCGGTGGTGCGCGTCAACCTGTTCGACGCCCGCAGCGGCCAGCCGGTGTGGAGCACCAGCGCGGAAACCGCCAGCCAGGGTAGCCTCAGCGAACGCGCCGATGGGCTGCGCAAGGCGGTGCAGAAGGCGATGAGCGCTTATCCGCCACGTTAAGCGCTAAGCTCAATGACAGGCCCCGGTCTATTTTGGAGAACACTCATGTTTCGTCGTATCGCAACGCTCGCTTTTGTAGTGCTGCTGGGCGGTTGCCAGACCAGCCAGGTCAACCACGATTTTGACGCCAGCCGTGATTTCGGCGCGTACCGCAGCTGGGCCTGGAAAGACCCGGCACTGCAATACCGTCCGGATGACCCGCGGATCAAGAGCGACCTCACCGAACAACGCATCCGCCAGGCCGTCGGCGAACAACTCGACCAGCGCGGCCTGCGTCCGGCGGCGGCTGGCGCCAAGGCGGACTTGAAGGTGCAGGCCTACCTGATCGTCGAAGACCGCCAGCAACAAGTCACCACCAACTACGGCGGCGCCTGGGGCGGCCCGTGGAACGGCTACTGGGGCGCGCCGATGTACAACGAAACGCGCAACATCACCTACAAAGTGGCAACCCTCCAGATCGACCTGCTCGACGGCAAGGACGGCAAGCTGGTGTGGCGCGGCAGCGACGAGCAGATGATGAGCAGCACGCCGAATCCCCAGGATCGCAGCAATGCCATCCGCGCGACGGTGACTAAAATTCTCTCCAACTACCCGCCGCACTAACCAACACCGCAATCCCCCTGTGGGAGCAAGCCCGCTCCCACACCTAGCTTTGTGCACGCCCCACAATCTCCGTCAGTCGCCAATGTGGCGACTGGCCGGCGCGGCCGCAACGCCTTGTCTACACTCCACTGCACTACGGAGAGTAAGCGCTAAAGGAGTGCTCGATGTCTCCCCGACTTCGTTCCAGGCAGCGTGGTGCGATTGGCTTGATGGCGGCCCTGACCCTGGGGCTGGCGCTGGTCTTTCTGTTGCTGGTCGTCGATAGCGGGCGGCTGTACCTGGAGAAGCGCAAGCTGCAAGGCATCGCCGACATGGCCGCGCTGGAAGCGGTGCAGCGCAACGGCAATTGCATACCGGCCACCAACACCGCGCCGACCTTTGCCGGCGCCAGCGCCACGCGCAACGGCTATGTCATTCCCCCCGCCAGTGCGCTGGACGTGCGCTGCGGCGTGCTGAGCACCAATGCCAGCAACCTGCGCGTGTTCAGCCAGGACTCCACCAAGACCGATGCCATCCAGGTGACCGCCTCCCGCCCGGTGTTGACCAGCGTTGCGGGTGGCGTCTGGACGCTGGTCAATGGCAACGCCTACAACGTGATGACCCAATTGACCGCCAGGGCCGTCGCCGCGCCGAAGATTCTGCCGCCGCAGGCGCAGTTGACGATCAAGTCGACGGTGCTGACGGTCGACTCCAGCAAGTCGGACGCCCTGGACCTGCTGTTCGGCAAGCTGCTGGGCGGCAACCTGTCGGTGGGCCTGGCGGGCTGGCAAGGGTTGGTGGGCACCGATATAAACCTGCTCAGTTACCTGAACCAACTGGCGCTGAACGTGGGAGTGCAGGCAGGCAATTACGATGAGTTGTTGGCCAAGAACCTCAAGCTCGGTCAGTTGGTGGATGCAGCGGTCACGGTGTTGCAGGCCGGAGGCAGCACCGCCTCGGTGGCGGCTGCGGCGGGAGCGGCGAAGATCAGTGCGCTGGTGGGCAACCTGGACGTGACGTTGGGCAGCTTGATGCAAGTGCAGACCGGCGCGGTGTCCGCGGGGCTCAATACCACGGTGAATGCCTTCCAGTTGATCGAGGCGTTTGTGCAGTTGGCCAACAAGACAAGTGCCGTGGTTGCCGACGTGCCGGTGACGCTGCCCGGGGTCACGACGAATCTCAAGATCAAAGTGATCCAGCCGCCGCAGTTGTCGGCGATTGGCGATCCGACGTATGCCAAGAACATGACTGATTTGAATACGCGTATTTATGTGCGAACCGCTCAGATTAGTGTGGGGCTGACGGTGAATCTGCCGCTACTTAACACACCGCTGGTGAATACGGCCTTGAACAGCTTAGTTGCGCCGCTTTCGGATGTGCTTAACAACTTGCTTAGTTTGAACTTGGCGGGGACTGTCAGCTCGCTCCTTTGTGCGGTAGGCGGAGTTCCTTGTCAGACGACAGATTTGAGGTTGTTGTCGTCTGCGACTAACCCACCCGTCCCCAGTGTGGATGTGATTTTAGACGTGGGCATAGCTGAAAGTTATGTTACCGGGTTTACTTGCGTCAGCGACGCGACCAAAACGCTGACCACCCAAACAAAAACCTCAGCGGTGAGTATCAAAATCGGCCAAAGCCCAACCCTGATCAACTCCTTGGGCGCTAGCACGCCGTTGGCGTCGGTGCCACCGTTGCCAGTGATTGATATTGGCGCGATTACTTGCCTAAAACCCTTGCTGGGGCTTGGTCCAACTACGTGTGATCAAAGTACCCGCAAGGCGTTTTATGGCGGTGGGATAGGATTGATCTTCGACCCCACCGTCGGCTCAATCAACACGACGCTAGGCCCAGACACGTACAACCAGCCTCCAGAAATCAAGCAACCCCCGCTTTATCATTCTCTTTCTACTCAAAATTTGGTGGCGTCGGTCGCATCAGCGTTGAAAACAAACCTGAAATTCCAAGTCTATAAACCCACCGGATTCAACTTGCTGGGCGGATTGCTGGCAACCAGCGGCACCTTGCTTAATGACTTAACCACTGCCTTGGGCGGCGTGATCGGCAATGTACTCAGCCCAGTCGTCGACCCACTGGTCAACGGCCTGCTGAACACCCTCGGCATCAACCTCAACCAGGTCGAAGTCGGTGCCAACCTCAGTTGCCGCCCCCATGGCCAGGCGGCGCTGGTGAACTAGGCCAGCGGCAACTCCACGCAAAACCGGGCGCCGTGCTCGCCGTTGCTGACGCTCAGGCGTCCGCCCATGTTTTCCACAATCCCGTAGCTCACCGACAACCCGAGGCCGGTGCCTACGCCAATCGGCTTGGTGGTGAAGAAGGGTTCGAAGATCCGCTCCAGCAGGCGCGGGTCGATGCCGCCGCCGTTGTCCTCGACCCAGATGCGCACGTGACGGCCGTCACGCTCGCTGTGCATGGCGATCCAGGGGCGCAGCTCCGGCTGTTTTTCACGCTGGCCGAGCAACGCGTCGCGGGCGTTGACGATCAGGTTGATCAGCACCTGTTCCAACTGGTCGACGTGGCCCTTGACCTGCACCGTGAAGTCCGGCGGTGTCAGGCGCAGTTCCACACCCTTGCCGCGCAAGCCTTCGCTGAGCAGCGACAGCGTGCCCTCCACCGCCTGTGCCGGGTCGAAGGGGTGCTGCTCGACTTCCGAGCGGCGGCCGAACACGCGCATATGGTCGACCACCCGCGCCGCGCGCTGCACCTGGGTGTCGATGCGTTGCAGTTTTTCGGTCAGGTAGTCGATTTGTGCATCGCCATCGCGCACGCGCTTGAGCACATTGACGATGGCCATGCGCATCACGTTCAACGGTTGGTTGATCTCGTGGGCCAGGCCCGTGGCCATTTCGCCGAGGGTGGCCATTTTGGCGCTCTGGGTCAGTTGTTGCTGGGAGCGACGCACTTCGGTGTTGTCGCGGCCCACAGCCTGCACTTCCACCAGCGCGCCCTGCTCATCGAACACGCCGCGGTCTGACCATACCCACCAGGCATGTTCGCGCCCCGGCAGTTGCAGGCTGATTTCGGCGGTGCTGACCGGGAACTCCGGCGTCAGTCGGCCAATGCGCTGCACAAAGCTGTCGCGTTGTTCGGCCGACAGCCAATCCGCCAGGTTCAGCCCCGGCAATTGTTCCGGGCGGCACTCCAGATAGTTGGCCAGCGGGGTGTTGCCGAACGTCAGGGTCAGGTCGGGGCGGTAGCGGCAGATCATCGCCGGTGAGTCCTCTACCAGGATGCGGTAGCGTTCCTCGCTTTGCTTGACGTGCTCCGCCGCCAGGGTGGCCTCGGTCACATCCAGCCACAGGCCCACGGCTTCGACCGGCAGGCCCAGGTCGTCGCGCAGCAGCCTGGCTTCGTCGAGCAGCCAGTGATAGTTGCCTTGCTTGTCCTGCACGCGATAGCGGCTGCGCACATTGCCTTCGCGCAGCAGTTGGCGGGTGCGTTCGAAATACAGGTCGCGGTCGTCGGGGTGCAGCCATTCGATCAGGCTGGCGGCCGTGCATTCGGCGAGCGTACGGCCGAGCAACGGCAGCAGGCTGTCGCTGAAAAACAGCGGTTGCAGGGTGCCTTCGACGTAGCGCTGTACATAGATGATTGCCGGTGAGCTGGCGATCAGGTTGTCCAGCCGGGCGTGGGCGGCAGCGGCTTGCTGTTGCTGGTTTTTGATGTCGCTGATGTCGAGCATGAAGCCGACCAGCCGCCGATGGTTGCCGACGCCCAGGGCCTGGCCCTGGACGCGATACCAGATGGGGTTTTGCGCGGCGTCGAGACGGTGCAGGCGCACGCTGGTCGACAGCGGTTTGCTCAGGGTCTGCAAGTCGTGCAGGCGGCTGGCGAGTTCCTCGCGGTCGGCGGGGTGAAACAGCCGCAGCCAGTCGCTCAAGGTGTGGCGTGTGGTGGCTTCGTCGGGGTTCAGGTGCTGTTGCAGCTGGGGCGCCAGTTGGATGTCGTCGCTGAGGTTGGGCAGTTCCCACCAACCAGTGCCGAGCAGGCCTTGCAGGGCTTCGAGGCGATCCAGTTGCTGTTGGTGGCGCTGTTCGCGCAGGCGGCTGAGCAGGGGCGCGGCGAGGGCTGCGGTGAGTTGCAGCCAGTCGCGCTCGAAGGTGTCTTGGGCGTGGTAGAAACCGCACAGCAGCCAGGCGGCGACGCCATGGTCATCGCGATAGGGCACCAGGAACCCCTCGGCATTCGCAAAGATGCCTTGCAGGCGCGGATGCTCGCTGTGGCCGTGGGTGAGGGTCAGGCTCAACGGCGCGGTGCCGCCCAAACTGTCCAGGGCCGCGCCGAGTGCCTGGCCATCGTGCCACAGCACCGGGGCGTCAAACGTGCGGTATTGGCTGTGGACCCGCCAGCCCAGGTCCTGTTCGTCGAGCAGGGCGATGGCGACACAGGGAATCTGAAAGTGTTGGGCAATGCTTTGCAGGTTGTCCTGCACCACTTCCGGCAGCCGGGTCAGGCTGCACACGCGCAAGCGTTCGCTGACCTGGGCGCTGAGCAACTGGTGTTGCTCGCGGGCTTCGGCGTGCTCGCGGTGGCCGATCAAGTCGCCGATGTCCAACAGCTGCAAAACCCAGCCGTCGCCGCTGGGCTGGATCCAGCCACGGGTTTGCAGGGGGCGTCCAGCGAAGCCATTGAAATCCAGGTCGAGGTTTTGGCCCTGCCAATCGGCGGGGCTGCCCTCGATCACCACGGCGCTGTGGGCACACAGGTAGTCCACCAGCGGTTCGGGATGTTGCTCGGCGGTGTGTTTGACCAGGCGATGACGCAGCGGACCGTGGGTTTGCAGGACGCGGCCGAGGTTGTCCAGGTCAATCTGCAAACCGGCGTTGACGGGGACGTGCGCCGCGGGCAGGTGTGACTCGGGCGGGCGGCCGAGCAGGCGGTCGAAGAACTTTTCCCCCGAGGTCAAAATTGCAGGCTCGCTTGGGCCGACAGCGTGGTGGGCAGGTTGGGCACGGTGCCGAAGCCCGGCAGCACCAGGAATGGCAGGACGCTTTTGAGGTTGTCGGAGGGGTAGTTGATTTGCACGGTCAACAGGTTGCCGGCCGAGTAGGTGGCGGTGACATAGCCCGGGACGAATTTGAACGCGGCAGGCAGCCACTGCAATTGAGCCTGGGCGGTCGCCACGGCACGTGCGGTGACGGCGCTGGAGTAACCGGGGGTGGTGGGGTCCAGTGCAACGCTGCGCCTGACACCCTCGGCCGTGGCCTGGTTGAACGATTGCAGCAACAGCAACGGCAGGCTGTAGCTGACCAAACCGTAAAACACGGCAAAAAAGATCATGAACACCATCGCGAACTCAAGCGCGGCGGCACCTTTCTGTTTTCTGGGGAGGCCCTTTCTCATGACTGCGTCTACCCTGACAACGACTACCTGATATCAGCATAGAGTCATTCAGTAAAAAGGGATTTTTTTTACGTGATTCACAGCCTCATCGTGTTTGCCTGGCTGGCGCTGTGCGCCGTGCAAGATACCCGTCAACGCCAGATCGCCAACCGCCTGACCCTCGGCGGTTTTGTGCTGGCACTGGTTTACCTGGTGTGGAGCGGTTCCACCTGGCTGGGCGCGACGCCGGCCGAGGGTGCCTGGGCATTTGCCCTTGCCGTGGTGTTCACCTTGCCCGGTTATGCCCTGGGGCGTCTTGGCGCTGCGGATGTAAAACTGCTGGCGGCCCTGGGCCTGGCGAGCAATTGCACGTACTTGCTCGGCACGTTTGTCGGTGCCGGCCTGGCCAGCGTGGTGTGGCTGCTGTTGGCGCCAAAATTGTGGCCGCTGATGAATCAAGGGCTTAGAAATGCCCTTGAGTACCTCGGCCCGCACCAGTCAAAAAAACAGCCCTTCGCGCCGTTTTTGTTGGTCGGATTTACCCTCGCCTGGCTTTGGAACCCACTGATCGCAACGTAGCGTAGCTCTATGTACATAGTCGGAAAGTGCGTCTACGTTTATAGCCAGGATGTGCGAAATAGACGCGGTTGTACCGTCTTGAACCGATTTTTGCTTGGCCAGGCATGGAGTAGCGCGTGAACAAGCTTATCTCTCAGATGAAAGTCCTCGTGGTCGACGATCAGCCCTTGATCGTGGAAGAGTTGTGCGAATACCTCGAAAGCAGCGGTTACCGTTGCGTGCCTTGCGATTCAAGCCGGCAGGCCATCGCGCGGTTCCGTGAAGACGCTGAAATCGCCCTGGTGCTGTGCGACCTGCACATGCCGGAAATGGATGGCATCGAGCTGGTCCAGGAACTGCAACGCCTTGCCGGCAAACGCCGCGCCTTCGAGGCGATCATGCTGACCGGGCGTGCCGACAAACAGGACGTGATCAAGGCGCTGCGGGCGGGCATCGCCGATTACTATCAGAAACCGATCAACCTCGAAGAACTGCTTGAAGGCCTGCAACGCCAGGAGGCCGCGCTGCATGAGCGCCAGAAGGATCTGGAACTGGGGCAGTTGAATCAGAAATTGCAGTTCCTGTCCGCGTCGATCGACGACCTTTACCACGACCTCGACAAGGTGCGCAGCGGCCCGCAACCCGCCACTGATGAAGCCCTGGGCGACGACGTCGAAGGCGCCGAAATGCCGGTGATCTTCAAGCAACTGTCGCCGCGCCAATTGGATGTGGCGCGCCTGGTCGGCAAGGGCCAGACCAACTACCAGATCGCCTGCGAACTGGGCATCACCGAAAACACGGTGAAGCTCTACGTGTCCCAGGTGCTGCGCCTGACCCACATGCACAACCGCACGCAACTGGCGCTCGCGCTGTCACCCGCCAGCGCGTCGATCCGCCAGCGCGTGAGCGCCCACTAGTTACTGCTGCCACTCTTCGCGGCGCCACCCTGGTTCTGGTCGTAGTACTCGGGAATGGGGTGCTTGTAGCTTTCGATCAAACGTTGCATGGCCTGCTCGCGTTCCGCCGGGGAGGCTTTTTGCGCTGTGGACGAAGCCAATTGCCCGGTGACCTGCATCTGCAGCCAGCCTTCGGTCTGCTGTTGATAAGGCGATGACGGGCCGGGCTCGATGGCCAGTGCGCTCAGGGGCAGGGTGGCCAGCAGCAGGTGGGCGAACGGTTTGAGTGTCATCTGAATACTCCCTCGGATACTTATTTGACGGGCACTTGCCGTGCGTCGCTGACGGTTGCCACTTGCTCCCTGGCGCGGGGCGCCGAGCGCTTGAGTTGTTCGGCGCGGAGCTGGGCCTGGGTGAATTGCTCGGGACTCAAGCCAAAGCGGCTGACCAACTGCGACGCCTGCGTCCAGTTGTCCTGATAGATCAGCAGGGTGACCAGGTTGACTGCCGCCAGTGAGCTGCTCTGGTTGAGTTCCATGGCGGTGAGGAATTCGAAGCGCGCGTCCTCCAGGCGCAACTGGTTGAGGTAGACCACGCCGAGGTCATTGCGGATTTTCTCGTCGATGGGCGACAACCTGGCTGCCCGCTGCAAATGCTCCATGGCCTGGCCGTTATCCCCTTTGGCCACCGCCAGTTGGCCCAGCCCGTGCTCGCCCTCGGCCGCCAGGCACGTGCCGAGCAGGCCGCGATATAACCCTTCGGCCTCGCTGCGCCCCAGCAAGCGGTAGACCTTGGCTTTGCGCAGGCGCACCTGCGGCAGGTTGTCCGACAGGTTCTGCAGATTGGCCAGGCTGGCGTGCAGCTTGCCGTCGTTGGCCATGTCGTCGGCGAGGTTCAGCGACAGCTCCTGGTCGGCGTTGGGCTTGGTGCAACTGCCGGTGCCGGCGAACCCGGCCCAGGGAGCCTGGCCCATGTTCGCGCAACCACTGATCAGTAGCAGGCTGCAGGCGGCAAACAGTAATTTCATGGTGCGTCCTCTCAAGTGCCGATGGCCTTGGATATGGCGATAAACCCCGGGCCGGCCAGTACGATCAGCAGCGCGGGAAACAGAAAAACCATCATCACCACCGACATCTTGGCCGACATCTTGGAAATGAATTCCTGCATGCGCGTCAGGCGCCGGTCATCGAGCAGTTGCTTGAGCGCCTGCAACGATTTCATCGCACCGCCGCCCTGATACAGCAGCTGTTGCAGGATGGTGCAGGTGTCGGTGAACTCATCCACGCTGAGCATCAGACTGGTTTTGCTCAGTTCTTCGCCCAGCTCCAGGCCCGAGTCCACCCGTGCCAGCACCAGGCGCAACTCGGCGGTCAGCACCGGCATCAAGGTCTGGGAGTCGTTGGACATGACCCGCAAGGTTTGCTCCACCGCCATGCCGGACTCGAACAGGATGCGCAGCAGTGGGATAAAGGTCGAAATCTCCTGGGCGATCTGCTCCTGGCGCCGTTTGGCGACGGAGGCCAGCACGCGTTTGGGCAGCAGGTAACCGACGGCAAACCCGAGAAACGGTACCGGCCAGACATGGGCGACGTCCGGGAAAAACAGGCTTTGCACCAGGATCGTCAGGCCCAGCAACAGAATCGGCGCGCCCACCTGGCAGGCGGCGAACATCGAGCGCTGGCTGGCCTTTCTCCAGCCGATGCGGTTGAGCAGGGTCTGGGTTTCGTTGTCCAGGCTGATGGTGCGCTGGCCGATGCGCGTATTGCCCAACTGACGCAGCAACTGGCCCATCTTGTCATCGCGTACGGTGTTGCCCTGTAGCCGCTGGCTGACCAGCCGCTGCTGGCGACGATGGGCGAGCAGGTTGATGACCAGCAGCGCGAGTGCCGCGAAAAACAGGGCGATGCTGATCATCACGGCCATCTCAGACGCTCCTCAGCATGCGCCACAGCGCCACGCACCCGAAGACCTGCATGCTGAAGGCGCCGATCAGCAACCATTGGCCGCTGTCATCGGCCCACATGCCCACCAGATACGTCGGGTTGGTCAGCAGGAAATAGCCCGCCACGCTGACCGGCAACAACGCCAGGACCACCGCGGTGACCCGGGTTTCGCCGGTCATTGCGCGCAGTTGGCGCGCACCCTGGTCGCGCTCGCGGATCATCTTGATCAGGTTTTCCAGCAGCTCGCTGGCGTTGCCGCCATACCGATGGTTGACCTTCAAACCGAGGGCAAACAGGCGCAATTCATCCTGTTCATACAGCTCGGCGAAATCGTGGGTGGCCTCCGGCAGGCTGACGCCCAGCAGCACATTGCGCTTGATGCGGCCCATGGCGGTGCGCAGTGGGTCGTCGCTGGCGTCGATAGCGTTGAGCACCGCATCGGCCAGGGTGCGCCCGGATTTGAGACTGCGCACCGCGTGATCGAGCAACTGCGGTAGCTGTTCGATCATGCGCTGCAAGCGCCGTTGATAGCGCAGTGAGATGTAGAAGCGCAGGATAAGCGGCGGCCCCAGTAGCATCACCAGCAATCCCAGCCATTCGAAGGCGAGCAACCCCAGCACTACGCCCAGCGCCCACAAGCTCAGCCACAGCCCCAGGCGTTCGGTCGGCTTGCCCAGGCCGGCACGCATAAAGGCGCGCTCCAGGCTGTTGAGCAGTGGGTTACTTTCCTGGGTTTGCGGCTGCCCGTGGGCCAGGCGCTCCAATACGC
The DNA here is from genome assembly GCF_059803535.1 of Pseudomonas sp. RP-B7. Classification (NCBI taxonomy): domain Bacteria; kingdom Pseudomonadati; phylum Pseudomonadota; class Gammaproteobacteria; order Pseudomonadales; family Pseudomonadaceae; genus Pseudomonas; species Pseudomonas sp. RP-B7. The sequence goes on along the minus strand of NZ_JAPFHC010000026.1, from coordinate 35,766 downwards.
GGTCGGTCTGGGCCTGACGTACCCCGCGACGCATCAACTGCACGCCGAGCAACAACATGGCCAGGGAGGTCAGCGCGAGCAGTATCGGACCAAGCATGGGGCACGCCTCCTAGTGCGGCAGGTGGCTCTCGCGGCGCAGCTTGTCGCCGGCGGGGTTGATGGCCTCGCGCAAGAATCCGTAGCCGGTGCGCTTGTCGAGGCGGAACAAGGTATTGGTGACGTAGATGTCATCGCGCACGCCGACCACTTCCACCACTTCGGTGACGCAGCGGCGGCCGTCGGGCAGGCGTGACAATTGGATGATCACGTCGAGTGCCGCGCAGATCATCTGGCGCAGGGTTTTTTCCGCGATCAGGCGCCCGGTCAGGCCCACCAGCGTCTCCAGGCGCAGCAGCGCGTCCTGGGCATTGTTGGCGTGCACGGTGCTCATCGAGCCGTCGTGGCCGGTGTTCATTGCGGTGAGCACATCGAGCACTTCGACGCCACGGATCTCGCCAAGGATGATGCGGTCCGGGCGCATCCGCAGGGCGTTGCGGATCAGGTCGCTGGCCTTTACTTCGCCGTGGCCTTCGGCATTCGGCGGGCGGGTTTCCAGGCGTACCACGTGGGGGTGGCCCAGTTGCAGTTCAGCCACGTCTTCGATGGTGACCAGCCGTTCATGGGGGTTGATCAGTTGGCTGAGGATGTTCAGCAAGGTGGTCTTGCCGGTGCCGGTACCGCCACTGATCAGGATGTTGCAGCGCTTGCCCACCGCGCCCTGGAAGAACTCGAAAATCGGCTGGTCGATGGTTTGCATCGCCACCAGGTCGCTGCTTTTGAGCATGTCCTTGCGGAATTTCCGGATCGACAGGCACGGCCCATCCAGGGCAATCGGCGGGATGATCGCGTTGACCCGGCTGCCGTCGGGCAGCCGCGCATCGACCATCGGCGAGGACTCATCCAGGCGCCGCCCCAACGGCGCGAGGATGCGCTGCATGACGCGTTCCACGTGATGGTCATCGATAAACCGCAGGTCACTCTGGTGCAGCAACCCCTCGCGCTCAACGAACACCCGATGGGGGCCGTTGACCAGGATTTCAGTGACGGAGTCATCGCGCAGCAGCACTTCCAGCGGGCCGAAGCCGGTGAGTTCGTCGACGATCTCTTCGGCCAGGCGTTCCATCTCGTAGCGGGAAATCGCCAGGTGCATGCGGGTGATGTATTCGCTGACCTTGTCGATCACAAACTGCGCGAGGGACTGGCGTGTGCCTTCCAGCAGGTTGCGCCCCGACTCCTCGATGGCATCGATGATGTAGCGGTGCAGTACCAGCTTGAGGCCGTCATGGTCGGTGTTGCCGACGGCGCTGCGCCCGCCCGGCCCGCCGAACAGTTTGTCGCCGCTCATTTGGTGCTCCAAAGACGGGTCAGCCAGTTGGCGGTGGGTTTCTCAAGGCCTTCGGAGCGCTTGGCCAAGCGCTCGCCGAGGTTGCGCAAGCCTTGGGTCAAGGGTTCGCGCGGGGCCAGGGTGAACAGGCTTTGGCCCTGATTCTTGGCGTTGAGGCGGATCTCTGCACTCAGCGGCAATATGGCCATCACCTCCAGGCCGAAGGTTTTGCCCAAGGCTTCGGCCTCGGGCGCGGCGCCTTTGATGTAGCGGTCGATCAGCAGCCGCCCGTGTTCGAGTTTCATGCCCTTTTCGCGCCAGCGATTGAGCACCGCCAGGTTGCGACGGCAGTCGAGCACACTCTGGTCGGTGCACCACAAGAGCTTGTCGCAGTGGCTGACAACGGTGCGCAGGGCGTCGCTGTCCGGCTGCCCGGTGAGGTTCACCACGATGTGCTGGAAGTGTTGGCGCAGGGCGCTGAGCAGCATGTACAGCTCGGCGGCACTGGTCTGTTCCAGGGGATCGTCGCCGTCGGTGTAGGCGAGGATCCGCAACCCATCCTCGGCCTGGGTAAAGGCGCTGTTGATCAGCGTGGCGTCGAGGCGGCGCAGGTGGCGCAGGGCATCGCCAAAGTGGAACGAGCTTTCCAGGCCGAGCAACGCCAGGCTGTCGCCCCGTGGCAGGCCCAGGTCGAGCACCAGGGTTTGCTGGCCACTTTTCTGCACCACATGGGCCAGGTGGTCGGCCAGCATGGCGCCGTCGGTGCCGCACTGGGTGCCGTACAGCACGGTCAGGCCGCCCAGGTGGCTGGTGTGGGCCACGGCGGGCAGGCGTTTGCCCAGGCGCCGGACCAGCCCCGCCACTTCGCTGGAACGCGAGCCGTAGGCGACAAAGTCCCGGGCCCCGGCGCGCATGGCGTTCAGCACCAGTTGGTTGTCCATGCCGTCGCCCAGGGCCACGATGGCCAGCATGGGCTTGGCCTCCAGGGCGCCTTCGATCAGAGCGCACTGGTTGTTGACGTTTTCCCGGTCCAGGCCGATGAACACCAGGTTGGCGAAGGTCACGTCTACCAACGCCAGCAATTCGTCGAGGCTGCCGCTGCCGGCGCTGACCACTTGGCCGAGGGGCGCGAGGGCACCCTGCAGCCATTCCAGGTCGGTGCCGTTGCGGGTGATTGCAAGGAAGGTCTGGCTCAGGCTTTCACTCATTGGGACAGTCCCGTGCGTCGGTCGAAATTACCGTTTTCGAGGAAGAACAGGCGATACCAGTTCGGGTCATAGCTGCGCAGTTTTTCCCCTGGCAGCGAAGGCAGTTGCGCGTTGGCGGCCAGGGGTTGGACCAGGTGCGGGGTGACGATCATCAGCAGCTCTTTTTCTTCGCGGCTGATGTTGGAGTCACGGAAAAATGCACCCAGGATCGGGATGTCACCCAGGCCGGGAAACTTGGCGATGGTCGAACGGTTGTTGGTGCTGATCAGCCCGCTGATCACGAAGCTTTCGCCATCGGCCAGGGACACGCTGGTGTCGGTGCGGCGCACGGTAAGCGCGGGCACCTGGATGCCCTGGATCGCGATGGCGTTGCTGTAGTCCAGTTCGCTGACTTCCGGCGCCACCTTGAGGGTGATGCGGTTGCGGTCGATCACCGTGGGGGTGAGGGTCAAGCGGATGCCGAATTCCTTGTACTCGATGGAGATGCTGTCGCTGCCGGAACTGGGCACCGGAATCGGCACTTCGCCGCCGGCCAGGAAGGTCGCGCTCTGGCCGCTCAGGGCCACCAGGCTGGGGCGTGCGAGGGTGTAGGCGAAGCCGCTGCTTTCCAGGGCATTGATCATCGCCTTGACTCGACCCCCGCCGAAGCCGACGTTGAAATTGTCGGTACTCACCGGCAGTTTGAACACGCTCTCCGAGGGCGAGACGATGCTCGGGCTGCTGACGAAGAAGTTGGTGCCGATCCCCAGGAACTTGGTGCTCGCCTCCTTGAGCTTGGTGCGGCTGACTTCAACGAAGCGGATGTCGGTCTGCACCTGGCTGGGCAGCGAAGGGTCATCCGACGGCGACAGCGACTGGCTGGTCAACGCCGAAGTGGCCTTGCCTTTGACGAACACCATGGTCTGGCGCGGGTTGGGCGAACAGGCGGTCCAGATCATCAGGGTGGTGGCGCCGGGCGCGACGCCGGTGAGCAGGAAGGCCTGGTTGCCGTTGACGTGTACGTCGGCGATTTTCGGATCGCCGACGGCCAGCCGGGTAATGGCGACCGGCGACTGTATGGCCTGTTGCAGCCCTTCACCCACCTCCAGCGTGGCGGGCAACTGCCCCAGGCTGGCGCAGTTGGCGGAAGCCGCCTGGGCGGCCGCGACGGGCAGGCTGAGGGTGATGACGGCCCAGAACACCCGCGAAAACTTCGGCATGGAACGACTGCTCATTCAAGGCATCCTTAGCGCTATCAGGGCGTTTGTTGAGTGATCTGGTTGCCGCGTATGACTTCGACCCCAGAGCGCCGCGGGGCGCCCGTGGTGGCGGGCCGGTTGAAGTTGCCGAGGGGCGGCGTGGTGAGCGCCAGTTGGTTGAATTGGTAGAGATCGCGCTTGGCGCTGTCGAGGTTGGCCATGGCGTCGGTGCCGCCGCTCCAGTAGTGGCTCAGGCGCTGCTCGTCGGCGCTGCGTACGGCCAGGCGCAGGTTGCCGGCTTGTATGGCCAGGACCAGGCGGGTCATCAACTGTTCAGGCACCGCCAGCAACACCGTGCGCGCACTGGCGCGGTTTTGTTGTTGCCTGGCCTTGTCTTCCTGGGTGACGGGTACCGGGGAGCCGGGTTTGCCGTCGTTGGTCAGCCCCAGCTGATCACCCACGCCCAGCAGGCGCAGGGCCGGGATGATGGTTTGTGCGGAGGGTTGCGGGTTGCCGTTTTCCTGGCGCAGATAGAGCATCACGTCAACGTAGTCACCCGGGTTGAGTTGGCCGCCGGCGCCGGTCACTTCATCCACGGCGACCGCCAGTGCGCGCTCATCGGGGCGGATCATGCGGGACAGGTTGCCGCCGGCGCTGAAGCTCTCTTCGGTCAGCCAGGTGCCGGCTTCCAGGGCGCGCCATGGGGCGCGGCCGACGGCTTGGTCCAGGCGGGTCAGGCTGCCGGCGGGCACGGTCTTGAGTTTTTCCACGCTCAGGTCGGCGGCGGTCAGCGCGACGAAGGGCGGCACGTCATGGATCAGTACGACCACGGGTAGGCGGGTCGGGTCTTCGACGGGAGCCACGGGGGCGTTGTTAATGACAGGTGGCGCGACGGCGGTGATGGGCTCCGGCCGGCTCAGGACGAGGCCCCAATACCCGGCGATCAGCGCGCCGAGCAGCAATATCACGGCCAGAATCATGCTGATACGACTGCTCATAAAGGCTCTCCCTTTCCTGCTGCCGGGCCTGCCATCGGGTCCGTCCAGCTACTACGCAATCAGTGCATTCTGGGCTTCTGACTATTTCGCTATTTGAAGGTAGTAGAGCTAGGACAAAACGCCATTAATCCGTCTGAATATTATGCGTCGCCACACAAATACAGGGGGTTTGGCGCCATGAAACTGACTAATACTTTGTGATTAGTCGCTTGTTACAGTTGTCGGGAGTGGATTTGCCGACAATGCTCTTGAGGCATAGCAAGATCATGTTGCAAGCCCGCTACATCGCGCTTCCTGCGCAAAGGAGAAGTCATATGTTCAATATGTTCCTTGACGGTATTCGCAAGGTGTTCATCAAAATCCAGATCCTGTCGTATGGCAGGGAAGGGGCCTCCGGTATTGAATATGCGATTGTTGCAGCGATGTGTGCGGCGGTCATCGGGGCGTTCATGTCACCGATCAGCACCAAGGTGAAGGCTATCTTTACTTCCATACAAACCGGGATCACTACTTGATGTTTTAATGCGTTGCGTTCTCCTCTTTAGTTTGACGGAGCTCTACATGCACATCGAAGACAGCATTCGCAGCGCGTACGTGAAAGTGCAAGTAATGGTGAGCGCCAGGGACGGCGCCTCCGGCATCGAGTACGCCATTGTGGCGGCGATGTGCGCGGCGGTGATCGGTATTTTCATGACCCCGATCAGCGACCGTGTGAAGGTATTGTTCAACCTGATCGAAACGAGCCTGCTGTCGACTTGATCATTTTATTGACGCGACTAACCTGAGTACATTCTTAGTGTCAGGATCTTTTTCCATGAGCCTCCCTGCCTCGTCTTCCCGGCAACAAATCCTCTTGGTGGACGACGAAGAAGACGCCCTGATCGAACTCGCCGAATCCCTCGCAAATGAGGGATTTGTCTGTTTCACCGCCACCTCCGTGACCTTCGCGCTACAGGAACTGACCCTCAACCCCGACATCGCGCTGATCATCACCGACCTGCGCATGCCCGAGGAAAGTGGCATCTCCCTGATCAAGCGCCTGCGCGAACACACCGACCGTCAGCACCTGCCGGTGATCGTGATGTCGGGTCATGCCGAAATGGATGACGTCAGTGACATGCTGCGCCTGCAAGTGCTGGATTTGTTTCGCAAGCCGATCTATCTGGTGCGCTTGATCGATACCCTCAACAATCTGTTTCCTCTCCAGAAACGCCATCTCTGACCTCAATGGCGAGGGAACAAGCGTCCTCGCCACAGGTTTACAACCCTGCCGTTCAGAGTTGATAGCTGAAGCTCAAGGTATAGCGCGGCCGCCGATCAAAGCTGTCCAGCGCGACGTCCGACATCGGCTTGGCCGCTTCCAACGCAATGTTGTAGTACTTGCTGTCGCCAAAGCGCAGGCCGACGGCCGCCGAGGACAGGTTATTGCCCTTGACCGGCACTTCGTTGAACCACGTTTTGGCGCGGTCGAACACCACGTAGGGTTGCAGGATGCGCACCCAGTCGCCGGCGCGGTTGTAGCTGTAGTTGACCTCGTAGGCCACGCCCCAGCCCTTGTCGCCGGAACCCTGGTCATCCGGGTAACCTCGGCCGAAACTCTGCCCGCCGAACGTGGCGCGTTCGCTGTCGGGCAGGGTGTCGTCGCTCCAGTAGAACGCCCCCGACAGCACGCCCTGGAAGTTGCTGGCGAACAGCTTGTTGCTTTGCACGCCGGACAGGCGCAGGCGGAAGAAGTCGAGGTCGGGTTTTAGCCCTTGCAGATCGCTGCGGGTCTTGGCGCCCATGCCGTTAATGCCTTGGTACAAACCGGCGCTGAGGATGCGCAGTTGGTCGCTGTCGGCCTTGCGCCAGTCGCCTTCGAAGGCCAGGGCACGCAGGTCTGTTTCGACATCGAAGCGATTGGGGAAACCCACCAGTTGATAGCGGGTTTTCTGGTCGACGCCGTACAAGCGTGTACCCAGGCTCAACGACTCGGTCGGCGAGGCGATCAGCGGGTGGCTCAAACCAATGGAGAATCGGTCGATGGCCTGGTGCGGCTTGAGCTCGAAACCGCCGCCCAGTTGCAGGTTGGTGCCTGGGTCGGCGCGGTAGCGTTCGCCCGAAAGTGCCAGTTGGGTGCCCTCGGCATTGATGAATTGGCTGTAGGCGGCGCGGTAGTAGTGTTCCTTGTCGTCGCCCGGCGGGAACAGGCCACTGACGGTCAACTGCTCGCCCATGGACGTCTGGGAGTTGCTGGTGGCGCTGAGCAGCGCTTGCAGGCCGCCACGGCTGGCCTGGTTGAGGCTCATGCTGGTGGTGAACGGCTTGCGGCTGGCGGTGATCTGCATGCGGGTGCCGCCGTCGGTGGTGCCCGGTGGCGGCACTTGCGCCTGGAGCGTCACGCCCGGTATCGCGCCCATCAGCGTGGTGTAACGCTCGAAGGTCTTGCGTGTGAGGGGGCGTTCGGCCTTGAGTTTGTCCGCGAGTTTGGTGACGTAGGCCGACACCGAGCCGATGTCGCCCTGCACTTGGTAATCGCGGATATAGCCCTCCACCAGCACCACGTGCACCAGGCCGCCTTCGAAATGTTGTTCCGGCAGGAACGCGTAGGACAGCAGGTAGCCGTCCGCCTGGTAGCGCCGGGTGATGCTGCGGGTGGCTTCGATCAGGTGGGCCAGGTCTGTTTCGTGGCCAATCAGCGGCTCGAACGCCTGGGCCAGTTCCTTGAGCGGGTAGACCGTGCCACCGTCGATCTGCAGTTTGCGGATGGTCACTTTGGTGTCCATCAATAAGGGTTTTGCTTCGCTGGCTGCGGGCGTCGGCAACTGGGTCTGCGGGGTGTTCGGTCGATAGGCATCGGCGGGCAGGTTGGGCACGGGCAGGTTGCGGATGGTGTCGTTGCTATTGAGGAAGCTGGGCAGGGTATCGGCGTGGGCGTAGGCACTGAGGGTGAGCAACAACAACGGCGTGAAAGCGCGCATAGGACACTCCATGGTCAAAACTGCTGCAGCGTTTCGCAGATTCCCGCCGGGCTCTGGGGGCGCGGTTCGGGTGCCTTTCATTGGCGCTAAAAAAGACGAGAGACTTACTGGGTCTCTCGTCTCAACCAAGCGTAGGCGCTGTAGGGGAGGCCGTCTAATCGGCCAGGTGCAATTCTATTTATTGCCAATCAGGCCTCCGAGCAGGCCGCCGTTGCTGCTCGTACCGGCGCTGGCGCTGGCAGATGCGCTGCCGCCCAGGTTCAGGCCGCCACCGAGCAACCCACCGCCGCTGGTGCCACCTGTGACCACGCCACCCACCGAGGCCACGGTGTTGCCGACGGCGTTCACAGTGCCGCCCAAGGCATTGGTGACCGGGTTGGCATTGGTGCCGACGATGGCGCCGCCCAGGTTGCTCACAGCCCCGCCGACGTTGGTGACCAGGCCATTGACCGGAGCGCCGAGCCCAGTGGCGCTACCGACGTTCTGCGTGAGGCTGGTGACGCCGCTGGTGACCGGGTTGAGCGCGCCACCCACGCTGGTGGTGAGTGCCGCCACTGGCGCACCCGCTGCGCTGTTCGGTACGCCGCTGCCGCCGAGCAGCGTGCCCAGGGATGCCACGCTGCCGCCTGCGTTGCCGCCCGTGATGCCCGCCGCACTGACCAGGCCATTGGTGTTGCCGGCATTGAGGCCGTTGCCGGCGCCGGCGATCACGCCGCCGATGAGTTCCGGCAGGCCGAGGTTGGTTGTCCCCGTGCCGCCACCCGTGCCGCCGGTCGGGTTGACGTAGCCCCCGGCGCTGGCGACCACGGTACCTGCGCCATTGAGCACGCTGCCCACCGCGCCGGTGACTGGGTTGCCAGTGCCGCCCGCACTGGCAACTTGATTGCCGAGACCGTCGACGGTACTCCCGACTTTATTCAGCAGGCCGCTGACAGGGCTGTTCAGGCCGGTTGCGGTGCCGACTTGGCCGGTGGTTTTTTCCACCAGCGAGACCACGGGCACCAGCACTCTGGCGCCGACGGCGTTGGTGACCGAACCCAGTGGGCCGGTGGTGCTGGCGGTACTCAGGGTGTCGCCGAGCATGGTCACGACGTTGCCGACATTGTCGACTGCCCCGCCGACCACCGGCGCGACACCGCTGACCACGGGCACGCGCCCGAGCAAGGTGGCAACGTTGGTACCGGTCGTGCTCACGCCATCACCCAGGTCCGAGACACCGTTGCCGACCCCGGCGAGGGTCGTGCCCAGTGCGTTGCTGTCAGTGCCGAGCGTGCCCAAGCCGTCCGACAAACCGGTGCCGATGCTGCCTACTGCGGTGCCGGTGGCAGTCACCAGGCCGCCGGCGGTAGCGCCGACAATCGGCAGGTTGCCCAGTTGGGTGCCGAGGCTTTCGACAGCGGTGCCGGCACCGGTCACGGTAGTGCCCACGGTGTCGACGACGGTGGCGGTAACCAATGGCGTGGTCGTGCCGCCGGTGCCAGTGCCAGGACCGGTGGTGCCGCCACCTGTGCCGCCACCTGTGCCTCCTCCAGTACCTCCGCCAGTACCTCCGCCAGTACCTCCGCCAGTGCCGCCACCAGTTCCACCTCCAGTGCCGCCGCCAGTACCACCGCCAGTGCCACCTGTGCCGGCAGTCGTATCGTCGGTGGAGGACGAGCCGCCGCTGTGATGCCCACCACCGCCGCTGCTGCAGCCGCCGAGTGTCAGTGCTACGGCGAGGGCGAGTGCGGTACTTGCTTTCCAAAACACTACTTGAGTTTTCATGATTGAGTTCCTTGCACCTGTACAACCTGAGTTGTCTTCAAACACTCGCTATTTCTTTGGATAGCGATGGGTTTGTCCGTGGAATCATCACAGGCCTGGGGCAACTTTCGCGCAATGCTCAACTTGGTATTAACGATTTATATAGGGAGGGCAAGTCTGTACTTGGCGATTAATACGAAGGGTGTAAGGGGAGGATGTATATATATTAAAAAACATGGGGTTGAATAAAGGGGCGGACTTTATGAAGTCCGCTATCACTTAAGGTGTATATATACAATTTATCGGTTTGTTTCAGGCGATTGGTTGCCACTTGCCGAGCATGTGCTCAATCTCTTCGCTGCCTTTCAACACCCATTCACCGCTGGAACCGGCTGCGCTGGTGAATAACCGCACTTCACTGGGCAAGCGCACCGGTTTTTTGAACTCGACGTGTATTTCGATATTGGCCGCGGGCAGATGCTCACCGAGGGCGGCGAGGGCGTGCGCCTTGTTCCACAGACCGTGGGCAATGGCCTGGGGGAACCCGAACAGCCTGGCGGTCAGGGCGCTGAGGTGGATCGGGTTGTAGTCGCCGGACACCCTGGCATAACGCCGACCGACGTCGGCAGGGGCGGGCCAGCGTGTCAGTTCGCTGACGGGGGTGGGCGTGGGCAGGGCGTCGTCCGCCGCGTTGCCGTCAGTCTTCACGCCTCGGCAGAGCATGCGGCTTTCGGCTTCCCACAGCAGGCCCAGGGCATCTTCGACGGTGGTCACCACGTCAAAGGTCGCACCCTTGGGGTGAGGCTTGAGGTTTTGCGTGTGTACGCTGAGGGTCAGGTCGCTGATGCCGCCCAAGGGCCTGTGGATACGGATGCAGTTGCCCAGGTGAATCAGGCCCAGCAACGGGAAGGGGAACCTTGTGTCGGTGAGCAACTGCATCTGCAGGCCGAACGCCAGGATATGCGGGTACGTCGCCGGCAGGATCGGGCTGTCGGCAAAGCCGCAGACCCTGCGATAGGCCGCCACGTGCGTAGGGTCGACGCTGACCCGGCAGCGCAGCCCCAGGGCGGGCAAGGTGTCGCCGCTGATTTTGCGCTTGAGCGCCGCACGCCAGTACAGCGGTGGCAGAAACGGAGTGCTGCCTAAGGTTTGCCAATCCATGGTTACGCTCCCAGAAGACTTTGCCCGCACACCCGCAGCGCCTGGCCGCTGACCGCGCCGGACCCTGGTTGGCCAAGCCAGGCCACGGCCTCGGCGACGTCTTGCGGCAGGCCGCCCTGGCCCAGCGAATTCATGCGACGCCCGGCCTCACGCAGGCCGAACGGGATATGCGCGGTCATCTGGGTTTCAATGAAGCCCGGCGCCACGGCATTGATGCTGATGCCACGGCCCTTGAGCAGCGGCGCCCAGGCCTGTGCGAGGCCAATCAAGCCGGCCTTGCTCGCGGCGTAGTTGGTTTGCCCACGGTTGCCGGCGATGCCACTGATGGAGGCGAGCAGCACCACGCGGGCGTGGTCTTGCAGGGTGCCGCTGTCGATCAGCGCCTTGGTCAGCACTTGCGGGGCGTTCAGGTTGACCGCCACCACCGCGTCCCAAAAGTCCGGGGTCATGTTGGCCAAGGTCTTGTCGCGGGTGATACCGGCGTTGTGCACCAGAATGTCGAGGCCGGTGGGAAGTTGCTCGACCAACTGGTCGGCGGCGGCGTCGGCGCAGATGTCCAGCGCGACGCTACGCGCGCCCAGGCGTGCGGCCAGAGCGTCGAGGTCGGTCTTGGCCTGGGGCACATCGAGCAGGACCACCTCGGCGCCGTCGCGGGCGAGGGTCTCGGCGATGGCCGCGCCAATGCCTCGGGCGGCTCCGGTGACCAGCGCCGTGCGCCCGGCCAGCGGGCGGGTCCAGTCCTCGACCGGCGTGGCGCAGGCTTCCAGGCGGATCACCTGGCCCGAGATGTATGCGCTTTTGGGTGAGAGGAAGAATCGCAGCGCGCCTTCCAGTTGGTCTTCGGCGCCGTCACCGACGTAAAGCAATTGCAGCACGCCACCGTTGCGCAACTCTTTGGCCAGGGACCGGCTGAAGCCTTCAAGGGCGCGTTGGGCACTGGCCGCGAATGGGTTGAGAAAGCTCTCTGGCGCACGACCGAGGATCACCAGGTGCGCGCTGTTATCGAGGTTTTTCAGCAGTGGCTGGAAAAATTCGCGCAGTTGCTTGAGTTGGTCGGTGTGCTGCAGCTCACTGGCGTCGAATACCACGGCCTTGATCTTCGGGCCATGTCCGGGGATCCATGTCGAGGTTTCGGTGCCGTAGGTGTAAATGGCGTCGGTGAGTTTGTGCGCGAATGCCTGCACCTTGTCCACCAACCCGCCACCGCCGAGTAACAAGGCGCCGTCGACCGGGCGCAGACGCCCGGCCTGCCAGCGTTCCAGGCGTACCGGTGACGGCAGGCCAAGGGCGGCGACCAGACGATGGCCGAGGCCTGAATTGGCGAAGTCGATATAACGGTCAGGCATGGAACGCTCTCCAGAAACTGTGGTTCAAAGAAGAGTTGACCATCAAAACGCGCTAGTCGTTCGATCAGCCTAGGCTAGGCTGACGGATTACACCCATATCCAGCAGGGAGATTTTCATGACTCAATTGCGCCGTGTAGCGATCATTGGCGGTAACCGCATCCCTTTTGCCCGCTCCAATGGTCCCTACGCCACGGCGAGCAATGAGGCGATGCTGACCGCTGCGCTGGAAGGCCTGATCGAGCGTTACAACCTGCACGGTTTGCGTATCGGCGAGGTGGCCGCCGGCGCGGTGCTCAAGCATTCGCGGGACTTCAACCTGACCCGCGAATGCGTGCTCGGCTCGCGCCTGTCGCCGCAAACCCCGGCCTATGACATTCAACAAGCATGCGGCACCGGGCTTGAGGCGGCGTTGCTGGTGGCCAACAAAATCGCCCTGGGCCAGATCGAGTGCGCGATTGCGGGTGGGGTCGACACCACGTCCGACGCGCCCATCGGCGTCAACGAAGGGCTGCGCAAGATTCTGCTGCAAGCCAACCGCAGCAAATCCCTGGCGGACAAGCTTAAAGTGCTGTTGCAACTGCGCCCCCATCACCTCAAGCCGGAACTGCCGCGCAACGGTGAGCCACGTACAGGGTTGTCCATGGGCCAGCATTGCGAACTGATGGCGCAGACCTGGCAGATCCCCCGCGCCGAGCAAGATCAGCTGGCGCTGGAGAGTCACCGGAACATGGCGGCCGCCTACGCCGAAGGCTGGCACAACGATTTGCTCACGCCGTTCCTCGGCCTGACCCGCGATAACAACCTGCGCCCGGATCTGACCCTAGAGAAACTTGCCGCGCTCAAGCCGGCGTTCGAACGCGGCGAAAAAGCTACGCTCACGGCGGGCAACTCCACGCCTCTGACAGATGGTGCCTCATTGGTATTGTTGGGCAGCGAGGCTTGGGCTAAAGAGCGTGGGCTGCCGATCCTCGCGTATTTGCGCGATGGTGAAGCGGCGGCGGTGGATTTCGTCAACGGTGCCGAAGGCCTGTTGATGGCGCCGGTGTATGCGGTGCCGCGTTTGCTGGCGAGGAATGGCCTGACGCTGCAGGACTTCGATTACTACGAGATCCACGAAGCCTTCGCTGCCCAGGTGTTGTGCACGCTCAAGGCGTGGGAGGATGCGCACTACTGCAAGACGCGCCTCGGGCTTGATGCCCCCCTCGGCGCGATCGACCGCAGCCGGCTCAACGTCAAGGGCAGTTCATTGGCGGCCGGGCACCCGTTTGCTGCCACGGGTGGGCGTATCGTCGCCAACCTGGCCAAACTGTTGGACGCGGCGGGCAAGGGGCGTGGGCTGATTTCAATCTGTGCGGCGGGCGGGCAGGGGGTTACAGCGATCATTGAGCGCTGAAACTGGCATATCTGATGCATTCTTAAGTGATCAACGGTCAGTCGCCTCTCCCACCGGCGGGCCGATTGCCGTATAACGAGTGCCATACGCGTATTTGGTAATAAAGGACCCACAATAAAAGCTGATGAAGACTCCTAAACGCATTGAACCCCTGATCGAAGACGGTCTGGTCGACGAAGTGCTGCGCCCACTCATGAGTGGTAAAGAAGCAGCTGTTTATGTGGTGCGCTGCGGCAATGAATTGCGTTGCGCCAAGGTTTACAAGGAGGCGAACAAACGAAGTTTTCGTCAGGCGTCCGAATACCAGGAAGGCCGCAAGGTCCGCAACAGTCGTCAGGCCCGGGCCATGGCCAAGGGCTCCAAATTCGGCAAGAAAGAAACCGAAGATGCCTGGCAGAACGCTGAAGTGGCGGCGTTGTTCCGCCTGGCCGGTGCGGGCGTTCGCGTGCCCCAGCCGTTTGACTTCCTGGAAGGCGTGCTGTTGATGGAACTGGTGGCCGACGAGTACGGCGATGCGGCACCGCGCCTGAATGACGTGGTGCTGGAGCCGGACCAGGCGCGTGAATACCACGCCTTCCTGATCTCGCAGATCGTGCTGATGCTGTGTACCGGCCTGGTGCACGGTGACTTGTCCGAGTTCAACGTACTGCTCACGCCGACCGGCCCGGTGATCATCGACCTGCCCCAGGCGGTGGATGCGGCGGGCAACAACCACGCGTTCAGCATGCTGGAGCGGGATGTGGGCAACATGGCGTCGTACTTCGGGCGTTTTGCCCCGGAGTTGAAAAAGACCAAATACGCCAAGGAAATGTGGGCGCTTTACGAAGCCGGCACGTTGCACCCGGCCAGTGTGTTGACCGGCGAGTTCGATGAGCCGGAAGAACTGGCGGACGTGGGCGGCGTGATCCGCGAGATCGAAGCGGCGCGGCTGGATGAAGAGCGTCGGCAGGCGATCCGCGCGGCGGACGATGCACCACCGAGCAAAGTCCCGGACGAGCCACCGCCGCCGCCTTGGATGCAGTGATCTCAAGGCCCGCGTAGATCTAAAAAATGTGGGAGCGGGCTTGTGTGGGAGCGGGCTTGCTCGCGAATGCGGTTGATCAGTGAATATATCGTTGACTGACACACCGTCTTCGCGAGCAAGCCCGCTCTCACACAAGCCCGCTCCCACATTTGGTTTTGTATGTATTCAGGTAGATTCCATCAGGTGCAGCAACTGCCCGAAGCCAACTCCTTGAGAATCGGACAGTCCGGCCGATGATCGCCATGGCAGTGCTCCACCAGGTCCTGCAAGGTATCGCGCAACTGCCCCAGTTCCATGATCTTCTGATTCAACTCATCAATGTGTTGGCGCGCCAGGGCTTTTACGTCGGCGCTGGCCCGATGCCGGTCTTGCCACAGGGTCAGCAGTTTGCCGACCTCCTCCAAAGAAAACCCCAAGTCCCGCGAGCGTTTGATAAACGCCAGGGTGTGCAGGTCGTCGGCACCGTACACACGGTAGCCGCTGTCGGTGCGGTGGGCGGCCTTGAGCAAGCCGATGGATTCGTAGTAGCGAATCATCTTCGCGCTGAGCCCGCTCTGGCGTGCGGCTTGGCCGATGTTCATGGGCGGTGATCCTCCAGGTCCTTGGGTTTCCAGGTTTTCAGCAGCAGGGCATTACTGACCACGCTGACGCTCGACAGCGCCATCGCCGCACCGGCCAACACCGGGTTGAGCAGGCCGAATGCTGCCAGTGGAATGCCGATCAAGTTATACACAAAGGCCCAGAACAGGTTCTGGCGGATTTTTGCGTAGGTCTTGCGGCTGATCTCCAGCGCGGCCGGCACCAGGCGTGGATCGCCGCGCATCAAGGTGATGCCGGCCGCGTGCATGGCCACGTCGGTGCCGCCCCCCATAGCGATGCCGATATCGGCGGCGGCGAGGGCCGGGGCGTCGTTGATGCCGTCGCCGACCATGGCCACCACGCCGGTTTTTTTCAGTTCGGTGACGGTGGCGGCTTTGTCGGCGGGCAGCACCTCGGCGTGCACGTCGTCGATGCCCAGCGCCTCGGCCACCACGCGCGCACTGCCGCGGTTGTCGCCGGTGAGCAGGTGACTGCTGATGTGTTGCGCCTTGAGTTGGTTGACTGCTTCCAGTGCGCCGGGCTTGAGCGTGTCGCCAAAGGCGAACAGCCCCAGCACACGCGGTTGCGCGCCTTGCTCGATAAGCCAGGACAGGGTGCGGCCTTCGGCCTCCCAGGCCTTGGCGGACTCGGCCAGGTCACCGGCGTTCAAGCCGCTTTCTTCGAGCAGGCGGCGGTTGCCCAGGGCCAACTGCCGACCATCGAGAGTACCGGCGATGCCGCGCCCGGTCAGGGATTGGCTGGCGCTCACGTCGGCCACCACCAGGCCTTGTTCGTTGCAGGCGTCCAGCACGGCCTTGGCCAGCGGGTGTTCGCTGCCACGTTGCAGCGCCCCGGCCTGTTGCAGCAGCAGGGCTTCGTTGCCATCCACGGCGCTCAGATGAGCGATTTTTGGCGTGCCGGAGGTGAGGGTGCCGGTCTTGTCGAAGACCACGGCGCTGACTGCATGGGCGCGCTCCAGGGCTTCGGCGTCTTTGATCAGGATGCCATGGCGCGCAGCCACGCCGGTGCCGGCCATGATTGCGGTGGGTGTAGCCAGGCCCAGGGCGCACGGGCAGGCAATCACCAGCACGGCGACAGCGTTGATGATCGCGGTTTCCAGTGATGCGCCGTACAGCCACCAGCCCACCAACGTGACCAACGCCAGCACCAGCACGGCGGGCACGAACACTTGGCTGACCTTATCCACCAGTTTCTGGATCGGCGCCTTGGCGGCCTGGGCGTCTTCCACCAGGCGGATGATCCGCGCCAGCACGCTTTCGGCGCCCAGGGCGGTGGTGCGCACCAGCAGGCGGCCTTCGCCGTTGATGGCGCCGCCGGTAACGCTGTCCCCTGGCTGCTTCGGCACCGGCAGGCTTTCGCCGCTGATCAGCGCTTCGTCGGCGTGGCTCTGGCCTTCCACCACTTCACCGTCCACCGGGAAGCGTTCGCCGGGCTTGACCAGCACCAGGTCATTGAGCGCCAGCGCGTTGATGGCGACGTCTTCTTCACGCCCGCCATTGACCCGAATCGCCCGCTCCGGGCGCAAGGCTTCAAGGGCGCGGATGGCGCTGGCGGTCTGACGCTTGGCGCGGCTTTCGAGGTATTTGCCCAGCAGCACCAGGGCGATCACCACCGCCGAGGCTTCGAAATACAGGTGCGGCGCCATGCCGGGGTGGGCGCTGAGCCATTCATAGATGCTCAGGCCGTAACCGGCGCTGGTGCCGATGGCCACGAGCAAATCCATATTGCCAGCACCGGCGCGCACGGCTTTCCACGCGGCGATATAGAAGCGTGCGCCAAAGATGAATTGCACCGGGGTGGCCAGGGCGAACTGCACCCAGGCGGGCAGCATCCAGTGCAGGCCGAAGGGTTCCACCAGCATCGGCAGCACCAGCGGCAGCGCCAGGGCAATCGCCAGCAGCAGCGACAGGCGTTCGCGCTGCAGGCGCTGGGCCTGATCGACTTCGGTAGCGGTTTCACTCTGCGGCAGGGTGGCGGTGTAGCCGGCCTTGTCGACGGCGGCAATCAACACACCGGGGTCCATCTGGCCCGCCACTTCGACGTGGGCACGCTCGTTGGCGAGGTTGACGCTGACGCTTTGCACCCCCGGCACCTTGCCCAGCGCGCGCTCGACGCGGCCGGCACAGCTGGCGCAGGTCATGCCGCTGATCGGCAGGTCAAAGGTGGTGGTTCCATTCATGGGGCAGTCCTCCAGGAGAAGTGGCCCCTAGCATCAACCTTGACCTGTGGGGAAGGTCAAGGCCGTTTAATAGTCCAGCGCAGCGGCTTTGAGATACATGCCGTCCGGACCCTGGGCAATGCGCAGTTTGCGCACGTCGCCAACCTTCAACGTGATGTTCTGTGCTGGCGGCGCGAGCAGGCCCGGCTGGCAGCCCGGTGCCTGGCCCGGCAGCAACTTGAGGCGCAACGACAGGTTGCCCGCCGGCAGGTTGAACGAGGTGGACTGTTCCTGGAACAGCCGCCCGGCCAGCTGATCATTCAGGTACAGGCCGATCTCGCAGTTGGTCGACACTTCCAGGCGTTCCCGGGAAATGATCAACACCGCATAGTCTTCTGCGGCACTGGCCAGCGGCGCAGCGGCAGACAAGCTCATCAGGCCGGCAAGGGCAAAAAACGACCAGCGCATGGCGAATGCTCCGTGGGTTGAATCAAAGATGGGTGAAGCTTGGCCGACAGCGCGGGCGAATACCAGCCCGGCGGATATTTTCTGAGCTTGACCTTGCCATGATGGCAAGGTCGAGACTGCCTCCACCCTCAATACAGGAGTCATGTCATGCAAGTATTCAGCGTTGAAGGAATGACCTGCGGCCATTGCGTCAAATCGGTGACCCAGGCAGTGCACAACCAGGACCCGAGCGCCGAAGTGAAGGTGGACCTCGCCGCGAAGCAAGTCAGCGTGCAAAGCCAATTGAGCGCGCAGCAGATCGCCGATGCGATTCGGGAAGAAGGCTACAGCGTCGTCTGATTTTTAATAGTTAGCGAGCTAACGTAATGTTCAAGGCACCCAAGCGCGGCTAGACTGTCGAGCTGCCGACTCACTTGGGTGTCTGATGAACCTGCGCATAATTCTGATTCTGGGCGCCTTGAGCGCCTTCGCACCATTGGCGATCGACTTTTACCTGCCGGGCTTCCCCGCCATGGCTATCGCGTTCGGCACTGACGAAAAACATATCCAGACCACCCTGGCGGTGTATTTCACCGGCCTGGCCATCGGCCAATTGATCTACGGCCCGCTGGCCGATCGCTTTGGCCGGCGCGTGCCGCTGCTCAGCGGTGTGACCCTGTTTACCCTCGCGTCCTTTGCCTGTGCCTATGCGCCGTCGTTGGAATGGCTGATCGCCGCGCGTTTCGTCCAGGCCCTGGGCGGTTGTGCGGGCATGGTGATTTCCCGCGCCGTGGTCAGCGACAAATGTGATGCGGTGGGGTCGGCCAAGGTGTTTTCCCAACTGATGCTGGTCACGGGGTTGGCGCCGATCCTCGCACCGTTGGCGGGTGGGGTGATGGTCGGGTTGTGGGGCTGGCAGTCGATCTTCCTCGCGCTGACCGCGTTCAGTGTATTGGCGGCGATTGCGGTGGCCGTCGGCCTGCCGGAAACCTTCCCGGCCCATCAGCCGCGCCAGCCATTGTCCGGCTCGCTGCGGCGCTACCTGTCGTTGCTGTCGGACCGGGTCTACCTCGGCTACGCCCTCACTGGCGGTATTGCGATTGGCGGGATGTTTGCCTACATCGCCGGTTCACCTTTCGTATTCATCAAACTCTATGGCGTGCCTGCCGAGCATTACGGCTGGGTATTCGGTTCCAACGCGGCCGGTTTCATCCTGATCGCCCAAGTGAACGCGCGCTTGCTGGCCAAGCGCGGCCCGGCGTTCTTGCTGTCGCGCAGCGTGTGGGTGTACCTGGCGGCGGCGTTGTCATTGCTGGCGATCAGCGCTTTGCACACCGATGCCCTGTGGCCGCTGCTGGTGCCGCTGTTTATCTGCATCGCCAGCCTGGGCTGCATTTTGCCCAACACCTCGGCCTGCGCCATGAGCGGGCAAGGAGCGCGGGCGGGCAGTGCGTCGGCGCTGCTCGGTTGCATTCAGTTTGGTGTGGCAGCGGGGGCGGCGTCGTTGGTCGGCCTGTTGCACGATGGCACGGCGCTGCCGATGGCCATGGTCATCAGCCTGTGCGGTGTGTTGGCGGTGACGGTGGCCGTGTCGACCCAGCGCTTGCAGCGGGCTCGGGCCGCGCAAGCGCAGGTCTGAGGTGGCGGTCAGCCAGCGGCGGAGTGTTGCTGGTTGACGGGAAGACGGTGAGGGGCCTGGATTCGGGCTTGCAGGGTATCGGCAAAGGCGCGGGCCTCGGCTTCACTGTGGAAGGTGATGGCCTTCTGGTCCAGGCGCACTTCCCACTGGGATTTTGCTAACGCTTTTATCAGGATCTTCATTACTGACTTCCTCGCGTAAAAGAATCGTGGCAAAGGCGGCCAATATAAACCCGTATACCCGCGCAAATATGACAAAGATCAACTCTCTGACTAATGGTGTCGTCCATCACTCACATGAATAACGGACGACGCCTACAGACCCTTTTCAGAATCCTTCCAGCACGATCTTGCCCTTGGCCGTGCCGCTTTCCAGCAGGGCATGGGCGCGGCGCAGGTTCGCCGCATTGATCACGCCGAAGTGTTCGCCCACCGTGGTTTGCAGGGTGCCAGCGTCGATCAGCTCGGCGACGCGGTTGAGCAGGTGGTGCTGCTCGATCATGTCCGCCGTCTCGAACATCGAACGCGTGTACATGAACTCCCAATGCAGCGACAGGCTCTTGCGCTTGAGCTTGCTGACGTCCAGTGCCTTCGGGTCGTCGATCAACGCCAGCTTGCCTTGGGGTTGCAGGGCTTCGACCAGTTGATCGAGGTGTTGGTCGGTTTGCGTCAGGCTGGCGATGTGGGTGACCTGGCCGACACCGGCGCGTTTGAGTTCTTCGCTCAGCGGTTGGCTGTGGTCGATCACCAGGTCTGCCCCCAGTGCCTTGGCCCAGGCCTGGGTTTGCGGGCGCGAGGCGCTGCCGATCACCTTCAGCGCGGTGAGTTGGCTGGCCAGTTGGGTCAGGATCGACCCCACGCCACCGGCGGCACCGACGATCAGCAGGCTCTGGCCCCTGTCTTCTTTGCCCTCTGATACTTGCAGGCGCTCGAAGAGCAATTCCCAGGCGGTGATCGCCGTCAGCGGCAGCGCGGCGGCTTCGGCAAAACCCAGGCTCTTGGGCATGTGGCCAACGATGCGTTCGTCCACGGTGTGCAGTTCGCTGTTGCCGCCGGGGCGTACCAGGGAGCCGGCGTAGAACACCTTGTCGCCGGCCTTGAACAGCGTCACGTCGCTGCCGACCGCCTTGACCACCCCGGCGACGTCCCAGCCCAGCACCTTGGCGGCGCCGTTTTCCGGGGCGACGTTCTGGCGCACTTTGGTGTCCACCGGGTTGACCGAGATGGCTTTGACTTCCACCAGCAGGTCACGCGGGCCGGCGACCGGCGCTGGCAGTTCGATGTCTTGCAGGGATTGGGGATCGTTGATCGGCAGCGAGTTGTAGTACGCGATGGCTTTCATGGGGGCTCCGGGAAGTGGGCGCATAAACGGGATGGACAGATGATTGGCTATTTCCCGTATAGATAAAAGCGGCTAAAACAGAGGTCTGTTTCAATAAAATTTTGATAATGGATGGGCGGCATGCTGCGTTTTGACGATTTGCAGTTGTTTGTACGTTCGGCGGATTTGGGCAGCCTGTCGGCGGCAGCGCGGGTGATGGACCTGTCGCCCGCCGTGGCCAGTGCGGCGCTCAAGCGCATCGAACAGCAACTGGGCGCGCGCTTGCTGGCGCGCTCCACCCGCAGCCTGCGCCTGACGGCTGAAGGTGAGGGGTTCCTGGAGTATGCCCGCGCTGCGCTGAGTTCGCTGGACGAGGGGCGGCGCCTATTGGCCAGTGGCCAGGATCAGGTCAGCGGTGTGCTGCAGTTGTCCGCACCCTCGGACCTGGGGCGCAACCTGTTGCTGCCGTGGTTGGATGACTTCCAGCGTGAGCATCCGCAACTGACCGTGCGTCTGTTGTTGGGCGACCGGATTGCCGATCTGTTTCGCCAGCCGGTGGACATCGCCCTGCGCTACGGCGAGCCCGAGGACTCCAGCCTGATCGCATTGCCGGTGGCCCCGGACAATGTGCGCGTGTTGTGCGCGGCGCCCGGCTACCTCGCACGGCACGGCGAACCCCGGCACCTGGAGCAATTGGCCCAGCACAATTGCCTGCTGTATATGCTCGGCAGCCGCGTGCATGATCGCTGGAGCTTTCACGACGGCAAACGCGAGATCAGCCTGACGGTGAGTGGCGACCGCTTCAGTGACGATGCCGACGTGGTGCGCCGCTGGGCAGTGGCGGGGGTGGGGATTGCCTACAAGTCCTGGCTGGATGTCAGCGCTGACGTGCTCGCCGGGCGCTTGCGCGTGATCCTGCCGGAGCTGCGTGGTGAGCGTACGCCGCTGAATCTGCTGTGTGCCCACCGTGCGCAATTGAGCAAACCGGTCAACCTGCTGCGCGAAATGCTTGTGTCGCGTTGTGCGACTTTGACCGCGCAGTGGCCGGAGCGATTTACCGCTGGGCAGTAGCCTCCAGCAAGCGAGGAAATTTCACTCAGATTCTGTCCTTATCCGCGCTGTCGGACGGCGCGGAACGGGTTGCTTGCGCCCCTATACTTTGGCGCCAACCACAGCAGAAAAATGATTTAACAGGGAGTGAAACCATGGAAGAAGCACCTTGCATCAGTCAAGTTGCCAGCTTGCTCGCCGAGCCCAAGCGCACGGCGATGCTCTGGGCCTTGATGGACGGCTCGGCCAAGTCGTCGCAGGATCTGGCGGCGCATGCAGGGCTGTCACCGGCCTCGGCCATTGCGCATTTGGCGCGATTGACAGGTGGCGGCTTGCTGCGGGTCGAGACCCGTCGTGGCCAGCGCTTGTTTCGTGTGGCGGCACCGGATGTCAGTGCAGCCATCGATGCCTTGGCCAGTACCACCATGGCCAGCGCCGCACGCAGTCGCCCGGGTGCGCCACCGCCGCCGTTGGTGGTGCCATCGCCGCTGCGTCACGCCAGGATGTGCCACGGCCACCTCGGCGGCGAACTGGCGGCAGGGTTGTATCAACGGATGTTGGCGGCCGGTTGGATTGCGCGGCATGAGCAGCGTCTGGGCGTGACCCTCAAGGGCGCTCGGCATTTGGCAGACCTGGGGATTTTTACCCAGGCGCTGGCATTGCCCGTGGTGTGTGATTGTTTCGACTGGAGCCAGCAGCAACCGCATCTGGGCGGTGCGTTGGGCGCGGGCTTGCTGCAACTGTTTCTGCAATCGAACTGGGTCAGCCTGATCAAAGACTCACACGCCTTGCAGGTCAACGACAGCGGGCTGGTGGAAATCAATCGTTTGGCTGCGCCCGAGAATCTCTAAACCGTGAACCTCATCCCTGTAGTGAGCGGGCTAGCCCCGCGCCGGGTGGCGAAGCCGCCCCAAATCCAGGCGCCGCGGTCTCACTGATACACGGCGGCGTCCCGTTTGGGTCGGCTTCGCCACCTGGCGCGGGGCTAGCCCGCTCACTACAACACGGTTGTCATAGTGTTTGCGGTCGCCAAAAGTTGTGCAGATACCTATGCCCCGGCAACCTTGGCCATACGGGCGTCGTTCAGAGTTTCAATCAGGTCGCATCCAGCAATAATCTGGAAAAAGCATGCCGCACACTCGCCGAGAGGACTTTTACACTGGGGGTGCGGCATGGGTATGAGAGGCTACAGCGCAGCGGAACGGTTGGAACGGTTGCCCATCAGCGGCTACCACCGAGTCATTTTCATCATCATCGCCCTGGCGTTTTTCTTCGACTCCATGGACCTGGCGATGATGACCTTCCTGTTGGGCTCGATCAAAACCGAGTTCGGGCTGAGTACGGCCCAGGCCGGATTGCTGGCCAGTTCGAGTTTTTTCGGCATGGTGGTGGGCGCATCGTTGTCCGGGATGCTCGCCGACCGCTTCGGGCGCAAGCCGGTGTTCCAGTGGAGCATCGTGTTATGGGGCATCGCCAGTTACCTGTGTTCCACCGCGCAGACGGTAGAGACGCTGACGCTGTTTCGCATCTTGCTGGGCATCGGCATGGGCATGGAGTTTCCCATTGCGCAGTCGATGCTGTCGGAGTTGATTCCAGCCAAGCGGCGCGGGCGTTACATCGCCTTGATGGATGGCTTCTGGCCGTTGGGTTTTGTGGCTGCGGGTGTGCTGTCGTACTTCTTGCTGCCGGTGATCGGCTGGCGCGACATTTTCCTGGTGTTGGCGGTGCCGGCGGTGTTTGTGCTGGCGATCCGGTTTTTTATCCCTGAGTCGCCGCGCTGGCTGGAACAGGCCGGGCGGCATGACGCGGCGGACAAAGTGTTGCAGGGCATCGAGCAGAAAGTGCGCAACGCCCTGGGCGGCGCGCAGTTGCCGGAGCCGATTCGCTTGCCACGGGGGGAGAGCACGCCGGGAACATTTTTCTCGGCGTTCCAGCAACTGTGGTCGGTGCAGTATCGCCAACGCACGATGATGATCTGGAGCGTGTGGTTTTTTGCCCTGCTCGGCTTCTACGGGCTGACGTCGTGGTTGAGTGCGCTGTTGCAGCAGTCGGGTTTTGCGGTGACGCAGTCGGTGTATTACACGGTGATCATTTCCCTGGGCGGGATTCCCGGTTTCCTGATGGCGGCCTGGCTGGTGGAGCGCTGGGGACGTAAACCGGTGTGTGTGGTGACGCTGCTCGGTGGCGGGGTGATGGCGTTTGTGTATGGGCAAAGCGCGGTGTTTGGCGGCAATGTGGGCTTGCTGATCACCTCGGGCTTGTTGATGCAGTTCTTTCTGTTTGGCATGTGGGCGGTGTTGTACACCTATACGCCTGAACTCTATCCCACCTCGGCGCGTGCGACCGGGTCCGGGTTTGCCTCGGCGATCGGCCGGGTTGGTTCGTTGCTGGGGCCGTTGGTGACCGGGTTGGTATTTCCGATGACCGGGCAGGGTGGGGTGTTTGCCCTGGGCGCGCTGTGTTTTGCGGTGGCGGCGCTGGTGGTGTGGGTGTTTGGGATGGAGACGAAGGGCAAGACGCTGGAAGAGCTGAGCGAAATCTGATCGACGATACACCTCTAATGTGGGAGCGGGCTTGCTCGCGAAGGCGGTCTTTCAGTCAGTGCTATATGGACTGATCCACCGCTTTCGCGAGCAAGCCCGCTCCCACATTTAGCCTGCACTCATCCAGTGAGTGCGGGTTATGGCTTGACCAAGCGTGCATCCAGGCTGTTCTGCGCCAGGCGTTTGGCCTGGTCCTGGGTCATGCCCAGTGCGGTGTGCAGCGCGTGGAAGTTCTCGGTGACATAACCGCCGAAGTACGCCGGGTCATCCGAGTTCACGGTGACCTTCACGCCGCGTTCGAGCATGTCGAGGATGTTGTGCTGGGACATGTCATCGAACACGCAGAGCTTGGTGTTGGACAGCGGGCACACGGTCAGCGGGATCTGCTCGTCGATGATGCGCTGTATCAAACGCTCGTCTTCGATGGCGCGTACACCATGGTCGATGCGCTGGATTTTCAGCAGGTCGATGGCTTCCCAGATGTACTCGGGCGGGCCTTCTTCGCCGGCGTGGGCCACGGTGAGGAAGCCTTCGTGACGGGCACGGTCGAACACGCGCTGGAACTTGCTCGGCGGGTGGCCCATTTCCGAGCTGTCCAGGCCCACGGCCACGAACGCGTCACGGAATGGCAGGGCCTGGTCCAGGGTTTTCTCGGCTTCGGCTTCGCTCAGGTGGCGCAGGAAACTGAGGATCAAGCCGCTGGTGATGCCCAGTTGCTGCTCGCCATCTTTGAGTGCAGCGGCGATACCGTTGAGCACTACTTCAAACGGGATGCCACGGTCGGTGTGGGTCTGCGGGTCGAAGAACGGTTCGGTGTGGATCACGTTCTGCGCTTTGCAGCGCAGCAGATAGGCCCAGGTCAGGTCGTAGAAATCCTGGGAGGTGCGCAGCACATCGGCACCCTTGTAGTACAGGTCGAGAAACTCTTGCAGGTTGTTGAACGCGTAAGCCTTGCGCAAGGTTTCGACATCGTTCCACGGCAGCGCAATCTTGTTGCGCTCGGCCAGGGCGAACAGCAGCTCAGGCTCCAGCGAACCCTCCAGGTGCAGGTGCAGTTCAGCCTTGGGCAGGGCGTTGAGCCAATCGTACATTTTCTAAATTCTCATCAGGTGCAATGGCGGCATTCTACAGGGCATGGCTGAAATAATCGGTAAAACCTGACCAGCAGGATCGTTTTCGTTGGATTCGCGCAAGGGCCGCGTGAACTAAGGTGTAACGAAACGTTAGCAGCCTGCCGTAGTCTGTACTCCATCAATGACTGATTCGCTGTTTGATAAGGCCCGGAATGCTCACATCCCTCAAGCAAGAAAAATTCATGCTGCTGGCGCTGCTTGCCGCCATCGCCGCATACCCCCTGGAACACTGGATGCTCAACAGCGGGCAGGGCGTGGCACTGCTTGGCGGGGTGGTGCTGATCGTGTTCATCGTGATCGCCTCGATGCGCGTGGCCCATCACGCCGAGCAGCTCGCGGAAAAAGTCGGTGACCCCTACGGCACCATGATCCTGACGCTGGCCGCCGTGCTGGTGGAAGTGGTGATCCTGGCGATCATGATGAGTAACGAGCCTTCGCCGACCTTGGTGCGCGACACGATTTATTCGGCGGTGATGCTCGACATCAACGGCATCCTCGGCCTGGCGGCGCTGATGGGCGGCATCAAGCATGGTGAACAGTCCTACAACGACGATTCGGCGCGCAGCTACAGCGTGATGATTCTGACGGCCATGGGTGTGTCGATGGTGGTGCCGGAATTTATCCCAGAGGCCGACTGGAAAATTTACTCGGCATTCACCATCGGCGCGATGGTGGTGCTCTACACCCTGTTCCTGCGCATGCAGGTGGGGCCGCACAGTTATTTCTTCAGCTACAGCTACCCGGAGAAACGCGGTAAGAAGCCGTCAGAAGAAGCGCATTCGATCAATCTGGCGTTTTCTATCGGTACGTTGGTGTTTGGCGTGATTGTGATTGGCGCGTTGGCCGAGGTGATGTCCAAGACCCTCGACCTGGGCCTGGAGGGCACGGGCGCACCGCCGGTGATCACGGCAATCGTGGTGGCGGCGATTTCGGCGGCGCCGGAGATTCTGACGGCGTTGCGTGCGGCGCTGGCCAACCGCATGCAGTCGGTGGTCAATATTGCGTTGGGGGCCTCGTTGTCGACGGTGATCCTGACGGTGCCGGTGATGGAGGCGATGGCGCTCTACACTGGCCAGCCGTTCCAGATGGCGATGACGCCAGTGCAGACGGTGATGGTGTTGATCACGTTGATTGTCAGTGCGATCAACCTCAATGACGGGGAAACCAATGCCATTGAGGGGATGACGCATTTTGTGTTGTTTGCGACCTTCATTATGTTGTCGTTACTGGGTCTATAGCCGCCGCCAATCAGCTGTGGGAGCGGGCTTGCCCGCGAAAGCGGTGTATCAGTCAGCACATGCATTGACTGACCCGCCGTCTTCGCGGGCAAGCCCGCTCCCACATTTTGATTTGTGTATGACTTAGGTTCCGGCGATCAGTGCTCGAGCCGCTTGGCTGTGATCGGCGATCAAACCTTTCAAGTCCAGGCCTTCCACTTGGCCATCAATCACCCGCCACTTACCCGCCACCATCACCCGGTCCGCCCGGTCGGCGCCGCACAACAGCAGTGCCGAGATCGGGTCGTGACTACCGGAGAAGCGCAGTTCATCCAGTTTGAACAGCGCGAGGTCGGCCTGTTTTCCCACAGCCAATTCACCAATATCCGTGCGCCCCAGCAACTGCGCAGAACCTTTGGTCGCCCAGCCCAGCACGCCTTCGGGGGTGATCTTTTCCGCGCCGTAGCGCAAGCGCTGGATGTACAGGGCCTGGCGCGCTTCAAGGATCATGTTTGACGCATCGTTGGAGGCTGAACCGTCCACGCCAAGACCGATGGGCGCGCCAGCGGCGAGCAGGTCGAGGGTCGGGCAGATGCCCGAGGCCAAACGCATATTCGAGCTTGGGCAATGGCAGATGCCGGTGCCGGCCGCGCCGAGGCGTTCGATTTCATCCGGGTTGAAGTGAATGCCGTGGGCCAGCCAGGTGCGCGGGCCAAGCCAGCCGACGCTGTCGAGGTAGTCCACGGTGCGCAGGCCGAAGCGCTGTAGGCAAAAATCTTCTTCGTCGAGGGTTTCCGCCAAGTGTGTGTGTAGGCGTACGTCGAGACTGTCAGCCAATTCGGCGCTGGCGCGCATGATTTCTGGCGTGACGGAGAACGGCGAGCACGGCGCCAGGGCGATCTGGACCTGCGCGCCTTCGTCACGCTCGTGGTAGGCGCGGATCAGGCGCTGGCTGTCGTCGAGGATCACCTGGCCTTGTTGCACGGTTTGTTGCGGTGGCAGGCCGCCATCGGCTTCGCCCAGGCTCATGGAACCGCGGGTGAGCATGGCGCGCATGCCCAGTTCGCGCACGCTCTGCACTTGCACGTCGATGGCGTTTTCCAGGCCGTCGGGGAACAGGTAGTGGTGGTCGGCCGCCGTGGTGCAGCCCGAGAGCAGCAGTTCGGCCAGCGCGACTTTGGTGGCTAGGGCGAGTTTTTCCGGGGTGAGGCGTGCCCAGACCGGGTACAGGGTTTTCAGCCACGGGAACAATGGCTGGTTGACCACTGGCGCCCAGGCGCGGGTCAGGGTTTGGTAGAAGTGGTGGTGGGTGTTGATCAGGCCCGGCAGGATCACATGTTCGCGGGCATCGAAGGTTTGTGCGCAGGGCTGGGCAGGTGTTTGGCCCAGGGCCAGCACTTCGCTGATCACACCGTCTTGCAGCACGAGGCCGCCACGGGCGTCGAGGCCGTTGGCAGTGAAAATCGCGAGGGGGTTTTTTAACCAGATACGGGTCGCAGGCATTGGCCGGCTCCTCTGAATGATGGGTTCAGGTTTGCCAGCTCAGTGTTGCCCTGTCTGCTGATCCAGGGTCGCCGGTGAAGGCGAGGGGCTAGATTACGTGTAGTTAAAGATCTCGTCCACATGTAGGAAAGTGGACGAGATTGAGGTGGGAGTTACCAGGCGATGGTGTCGCCTTTGTAGTCGATGAAGTGATGGCCGCCCTTGCCGGTGTAGGCATTTACCTGATCCACCAGGCCACGCACGCTGGTGTCGACATCGATGTGGGCGTTTTCGCCGCCCATGTCGGTCCTCACCCAGCCTGGGTGCAGCGACAGTACGGTGAGTTTGTGATCGCCCAGTTGGGTGACGAAGCTGTTGGTCATGGAGTTGAGTGCGGCCTTGCTGGCCTTGTACAGCGCCAGGTCGGAGCCGTCGGGGATGGTCACGCTGCCCAGCACCGAACTCATGAAGGCCAGCACGCCGCTGTCTTTGCGGATCTGCCCGACAAAGCGCTGGGCCAGGTTGATCGGTGCCACGGCATTGGTGAAGAACAGTTGGCCGACTTCCGCCAGGGTGGCGTGGCCAGGCTCCTGGTTGGCGGGGCCTTTGACGCCGGCGTTGACGAACAGCAGGTCAAAGGTGCGCGCCTTGAGGCGCTGGCTCAGGGCGATCACGGCTTGCTGATCGTCCATGTCGAGTTTCTCGATCTGCACCGGGCCGAGCGCTTTGAGGGCGTCGGCCTTGCTCGGGTCACGCACGGTGGCGGTCACGTCCCAGCCGTCCTGGAGCAGTTGCTTGACCAGGCCAAGGCCCAGCCCGCGGGAGGCGCCGATGATCAGTGCGGTTTTTGGCGTAGACATGAAAAGCTTCCTTTGGAGTCGCGGTTCAGGGAGTTCAGCGTTGTAGCAGGATACGCCCGCGGCTGAGGTCGGCGAGTTGAATTTGCAGGGTGTCGATATGCGCTTGGCCGACAGCGAGTTGTAGTTCGACGCCGTTGGCAGTGAAGGTTTCTTCCACCACCAGCCCGCCCAGGTCGGCGACACGCAGTTTCACCAGGTTCAACTCGGAGAAGCTGCAAGCGCAACTCAGCGGGACGCGGCTGATCAGTTCGATGCGCTCGGCGTTCTGCAGGCATTTGTTCGCACCGCCGCCATAAGCACGGGCGAGGCCGCCGGTACCGAGCTGGATGCCGCCGTACCAGCGGATCACCAGCACCGCGACTTGACCGAAACCTTGCGCCTCGATGGCCGCCAGGATCGGCCGCCCGGCGGTGCCGCCGGGTTCGCCATCGTCGTTGCTGCGGTATTGATCAGCCAATTTCCAGGCCCAGCAGTTGTGCGTGGCGTTCAAGTCGCTGTGTTGCGCGAAAAACGCCTGGGCGTCCTGCGGGCTGGTGATCGGGGCGGCGAGGGTGATAAAGCGGCTTTTGCGGATTTCTTCGTGAAACTCGCAAAGGCCGGTGAGCGTGAAAGGCATAAGTCGCTTCGTTTATAGGGCCGGCTTGACGCCGCAGCCCTTGAGAATGATGTGGATCAGGTTGGTGCCGGCGTCTTCCATATCCTGCTTGGTCAGCTTGGTGCGACCGGTGACGCGGCAGATCTGGGTGGCGAAGTCGGCATAGTGTTGGGTGCTGCCCCACAGCAGGAAGATCAGGTGTACGGGGTCGACAGGGTCCATCTTGCCCGCATCGATCCAGGCCTGGAACACGGCGGCCCGGCCACTGAACCAGGCGCGGTAGTCCTGGCTGAAATATTCGGTGAGGCATTCGCCGCCACTGATGATCTCCATGGCGAAGATCCGCGAGGCCTGGGGCTGGCGTCGCGAAAACTCCATCTTGGTGCGGATGTAGCGAGCCAGGGCTACCGCGGGGTCGTCCTCGGCGGTCAGCGTGTTGAAGGTGCTGTCCCACAGTTCGAGGATATTGCTGAGCACCGCGATATAGAGGCCCAGCTTGTTGGTGAAGTAGTAGTGCAAGTTGGCCTTGGGCAGCCCGGCACTGGCAGCAATGGTGTTCATGCTGGTGCCTTTGTAGCCATGGCGCGCGAATTCGTCTTCAGCAGCCTGGAGAATCGCTTGTTCGTTCTTTTGCCGAATGCGGCTGGCGGGTTTTCCGGTGGGGTTGCTGTGGGCAGGAACTTCGAGGCTCATGGAGGTTTCCGTGCAGATCGATAGAGACGACGTGTGCACAGATAACCCACCCTCAAGCCTCAGACAAGTCCTGATGCAATAAAACCGTCAGAGCGATTCCACCGTGTCGCTTTCCAACGCGTGGTTTGCGGCATTCCCGGTGGCCTTGGCTTCCGGTAATAGCAGGCACAGCACGATGGCGGTCAAGCCGCCGCTGGTGATCGCCGAGTCGAACAGGCTCTGCACCAGCGTCGGCATCAGGTGCAGCAGGTTCGGTTGGGCGGCGATGCCCAGGCCGACGCCGAACGAGGTGGCGATGATCAACATGCTGCGCCGATCCAATGGCGCCTGGGCGAGGATGCGCACCCCTGCGGCGGCCACGCTGCCGAACATCACCAGGGTTGCGCCGCCCAACACCGGTTTGGGGATTTGCTGGAGTACCGCGCCAATCAACGGAAACAGGCCGAGGCAAAACAACAGCACGCCGATGTATAAGCCGACGTAACGGCTGGCCACGCCGGTGAGTTGGATCACGCCGTTGTTCTGGGCAAACGTGGTGTTGGGGAAGGCGCTGAAGGTGGCGGCGATCATGCAGCTGACGCCGTCACCGAGTACGCCGCCCTTGAGTCGGCTTATATAAGAAGGGCCGCTGATGGGCTGGCGCGCGATCATGCAGTTGGCGGTGAGGTCGCCGACGGTTTCGATGCTGCTGATCAGATAAATCAGCGCGATGGGCAGGAAAGCGCTCCAGTCGAAGTTGAAACCGTAGCGGAATGGGATCGGCAGGCTGACCAGGGGCAGGTCGGGCAAGGTTTGGGGCACCAGCTTGCCGCTGAACCAGGCCGCGAGGCTGCCCAGCGCCAGGCCGATGATGATGGCCGAGAGGCGCACCCATGGGGTGTTCGAGCGGTTGAGCAGGATGATCGTCAATACGACGAACACGCCCAGTGCCAGATTGATGGGGGCGCCGAAGTCGGGGGCATTGAAGCCACCGCCCAAGTCGGTAATACCGACCTTGATCAGGCTGATGCCGATCAGGGTAATGACAATCCCCGTCACCAACGGTGTGATAACCCGGCGCAGTTGACCGATGAAGCGACTCAGCACGATCTGCACCACGGCGCCAAAAAAGCACACGCCAAAGATCATTGCCATGATGTCTTCCGGGCTACCGCCGCGTTGCTTGACCAGGAAACCCGCCGACAACACCGCGCCGAGAAACGCAAAGCTGGTGCCCTGCAGGCAAATCATGCCGGCGCCGATGCCATAAGGCCTACGTGCCTGGATGAAGGTGCCGACGCCGGAGACCATCAACGCCATGCTGATCAGGTAGGGCAAATGCGCGGTAAGGCCCAGGGTGGAGCCGATGATCAGCGGCGGGGTGATGATGCCGACGAACGCGGCCAGTACATGTTGCAGTGCGGCGAGCAGGGCCGGGGCGGGTTTCGGGCGGTCGTTGAGGCCGTAGATCAGGTCGCTGCTGCTGGAGGATTCTGGTGGCATGGCGGGCAAACTCAAGGTCTATGTCCTTGGGTTCTTGCAAAAAGCTGTCCAACTGCTCAGCTTTTCGCTTGCGCCCGAATTAACGGGTGGCGGCCAGGCTTTCCAGGAAGCTTTCCAGCACCAAATGAGGGCGACGCCCCTTGCGTGTGACCGATGCCAGGCTCAAATCGTAAAAACGTGTAGCCGGTTTCAGCGCGCGCAGTCGGCCTTGTTGCACCCATAAACTGGCGTAATGGTCGGGCAGGTAGCCGATGTAGCGGCCGGTGAGGATCAGGAACGCCATGCCTTCGCGGTCCGAGGCGCTGGCGGTGCAGTTGAGCGCCTGATAGTGGGCCTGGATGTCGGCGGGCAGGCGGAAAGTGGGGGCGATGGCGTCCTGGCTATCGATACGTGCGTCGTCCAACTGCTTGTCGTCGGCGTAGAACAGCGGGTGGCCGACTGCGCAGTAGAGCAGCGAGCGCTCGCTGTACAGCGGCTGGTATTCCAATCCAGAGAGGGCGCTGGCCTGGGGCACCACGCCGACGTGCAGGCGGCCGTCGAGTACGCCTTGCTCGACTTCGTTGGGGGCGATCATGCGGATCTGGATCTGCACGTCCGGGCCACGTTCCTTCAACTGCGCGAGGGCGTGGGTGATGCGCATGTGGGGCAGGGTGACGAGGTTGTCGGTGAGGCCAATGATCAACTCGCCGCGCAGATGCTGGTGCAGGCCGTTGACCTCTGTGCGGAAGCTTTCCAGGGCGCTCAACAGTTGCAACGCGGACTGGTAGACCTCGCGGCCTTCTTCGGTCAGGGAGAAACCAGCGCGGCCGCGCTGGCAGAGTCGCAGTCCGAGGCGCTGCTCCAGGTCGCTCATTTGCTGGCTGATGGCGGAGCGGCCGATGCCGAGCACGGTTTCCGCTGCCGAGAAGCCGCCGCATTCGACCACGCTGCGAAAGATGCGCAACAAGCGTATATCGAAGTCGCTGACTTGGGCGAGGG
Organism: Pseudomonas sp. RP-B7; assembly: GCF_059803535.1. Taxonomy (NCBI): domain Bacteria; kingdom Pseudomonadati; phylum Pseudomonadota; class Gammaproteobacteria; order Pseudomonadales; family Pseudomonadaceae; genus Pseudomonas; species Pseudomonas sp. RP-B7. The sequence continues at coordinate 3,194 of NZ_JAPFHC010000026.1, read as the reverse complement.
GATCGGGTCGACGGCTGCTCATAGTTTAGTGAAGGCCTGACTGAAGGTTAGAAGAGTTGAATTTCACCGACTTTATCGCCGTGGCAATTTAGCTGCAACAACGCTTTTCAATCCCGACGCTGCCTTTTGCCCTGCGAGGTTTTGCTGATGAACATGCCCGAAAACGCCCCATCGTCCCTGGCCAGCCAACTGAAGTTGGACGCGCACTGGATGCCTTACACCGCCAACCGTAACTTTCAGCGTGACCCGCGTTTGATCGTGGGCGCGGAAGGTAGCTGGTTGATCGATGACAAGGGGCGCAAGGTCTACGACTCGTTGTCGGGTTTGTGGACGTGCGGCGCCGGGCATACGCGCAAGGAAATCCAGGAAGCGGTGGCCAAGCAACTGGGGACTTTGGACTACTCACCGGGCTTCCAATATGGTCATCCGTTGTCCTTCCAGTTGGCGGAAAAGATTACCGACCTGACTCCAGGTAACTTGAACCACGTGTTCTTCACCGACTCCGGCTCCGAGTGCGCCGATACCGCGGTGAAGATGGTGCGTGCCTATTGGCGCCTGAAGGGGCAGTCGACCAAGACCAAGATGATCGGCCGTGCCCGTGGTTATCACGGTGTGAACATTGCCGGTACCAGCTTGGGCGGCGTGAACGGCAACCGTAAGATTTTTGGTCAGGCGATGATGGATGTTGACCATCTGCCGCACACCCTGTTGGCGAGCAATGCGTTCTCCCGTGGCATGCCGGAGCAGGGCGGCATCGCCTTGGCCGATGAGTTGCTCAAGCTGATCGAACTGCACGACGCGTCGAACATCGCCGCGGTGTTTGTCGAGCCGATGGCCGGCTCTGCTGGCGTACTGGTGCCACCGCAGGGTTACCTCAAGCGTCTGCGTGAAATTTGCGATCAGCACAATATCCTGCTGGTGTTCGACGAAGTGATCACCGGTTTCGGTCGTACTGGTTCGATGTTTGGCGCCGACAGCTTTGGTGTGACGCCAGACCTGATGTGCATCGCCAAGCAAGTCACCAACGGTGCCATCCCAATGGGTGCGGTGATTGCCAGCAGCGAGATTTATCAGACGTTCATGAACCAGGCGACGCCGGAGTATGCGGTGGAATTCCCACACGGCTATACGTACTCGGCGCACCCGGTTGCATGTGCTGCAGGCCTGGCGGCTTTGGACCTGCTGCAGAAGGAGAATCTGGTGCAGAGCGTAGCCGAAGTCGCTCCACACTTTGAGAATGCGCTGCACGGGTTGAAGGGCAGCAAGAACGTGATCGACATCCGCAACTACGGTCTGGCCGGTGCGATTCAGATTGCCCCGCGTGACGGTGATGCGATCGTGCGTCCATTCGAGGCCGGCATGGCCTTGTGGAAAGCCGGTTTCTACGTACGTTTTGGCGGTGACACCCTGCAGTTCGGGCCAACTTTCAACAGCAAACCGCAGGACCTGGATCGCCTGTTCGATGCGGTCGGTGAAGTGCTGAACAAGATCGACTGATTTCTCCTTCTATATAGAACAATTTTTCAGGAGCCCTGCATGAGCCTTATCCAGCATTTGATCAACGGTGAATTGGTCAATGACAGCGGTCGTAGTGCCGACGTCTACAACCCGTCGACCGGCCAAGTGATCCACCAGGTGCCGTTGGCCAGTCGTGAAACCATTCAGCAGGCGATCGACTCGGCCAAGGCGGCGTTCCCGGCCTGGCGTAATACCCCACCGGCCAAGCGCGCCCAGGTGATGTTTCGTTTCAAGCAATTGCTGGAGCAGAACGAAGCGCGCATCTCGCAGTTGATCAGCGAAGAGCATGGCAAGACGCTGGAAGATGCTGCCGGTGAATTGAAGCGTGGTATCGAGAACGTTGAATACGCCTGTTCCGCGCCGGAGATTCTGAAGGGCGAATACAGCCGTAACGTAGGACCGAATATTGATGCCTGGTCGGATTTCCAGCCGTTGGGCGTGGTAGCGGGTATTACTCCGTTCAACTTCCCGGCAATGGTGCCGTTGTGGATGTATCCGCTGGCGATTGTTTGCGGTAACTGTTTTATCCTCAAGCCGTCGGAGCGTGATCCGAGCTCGACGCTGTTGATCGCACAACTGTTGCAGGAAGCCGGTTTGCCCAAAGGTGTGCTGAGCGTGGTGCACGGTGACAAGGGCGCAGTGGATGCGCTGATCGAAGCGCCGGAAGTGAAGGCGCTGAGTTTTGTGGGCTCGACGCCGATTGCCGAGTACATCTATGCCGAGGCGACCAAGCGCGGTAAACGCGTGCAGGCGCTGGGTGGGGCGAAGAACCACGCGGTATTGATGCCGGATGCGGATCTGGATAACGCTGTCAGCGCGTTGATGGGCGCGGCGTATGGTTCATGCGGTGAGCGTTGCATGGCAATCTCGGTGGCCGTGTGCGTGGGCGACCAGGTCGCGGATGCGTTGATCGCCAAGTTGGTGCCGCAGGTCAAGGCGCTGAAGATCGGTGCGGGCACCTCCTGCGGCCTGGATATGGGGCCGTTGGTGACGGGGCAGGCGCGGGATAAGGTCAGTGGCTATATAGAAGACGGAGTTTCTTCGGGTGCCAAGTTGGTGGTTGATGGTCGCGGTCTGAGCGTTGCCGGTCACGAAGAGGGGTTCTTCCTGGGGGGCAGCCTGTTTGATCATGTGACGCCTGAGATGCGTATCTACAAAGAAGAGATCTTTGGGCCAGTGCTGTGCGTGGTGCGGGTCGATAGCCTGGAAGCGGCGATGCAACTGATCAACGACCACGAGTACGGCAACGGTACGTGTATCTTCACCCGTGATGGTGAAGCGGCGCGTTTGTTCTGTGACGAGATTGAAGTGGGCATGGTCGGGGTTAACGTTCCGTTGCCGGTGCCGGTGGCGTATCACAGCTTTGGTGGCTGGAAGCGCTCGCTGTTTGGTGACTTGCATGCGTATGGGCCGGATGGCGTGCGTTTCTATACCCGTCGCAAGGCGATTACCCAGCGTTGGCCGCAACGGGCCAGCCATGAAGCGTCGCAGTTTGCTTTCCCTAGCTTGTAACGCTTGAGGCAAAAGCCGGCCCTTGGGGCCGGCTTTTGCGTTTTTGGGGCTTTTCTGACTTATATGACAGAAATATGAAGAAAGGCATTGACGGCAGATTCTGGATGTCTATAATTCGCCCCACTTCCGGCGCAGTCGAAACGGAAAACTCCTTGGTAAACAAT